>JAPOYZ010000114.1:16857-23588 GCA_026706325.1 Candidatus Aminicenantota bacterium | reverse complement strand
GGTCAAGGAGAGCCGCCTGGTCCGGGACTACGAGATCGGGATCTCCTTCGAGGGCGAGAAGGAGGGAGTGCCGGTCTGGGATTTCGAACTCATCCCCAAGCCGGAGGCGCCGGTGGTCTGGGGCCGGATCGTCTACCGGGTCCGGCAGGCCGACCTGTTGCCGGTCTGGGCCCGGTACTACGGCGAGGACGGGGCTCTGAAACGGACCATGAGCTTTTCCGACTATAGGGTCATGGGTGGGCGGCGGATTCCCACCCGCATGAGCATCGTACCTGAGGGCAAACCGGGGGAATTCACCGAGATGGTCTATAAGGATCTCTCCTTCGACGTTCCCATTGCCGAAAAGACCTTCTCCCTTTCCAATCTGCGGGCGAGACGATGATGGTGTTTCTCCTGGGATGGAGGAACCTGTGGAGGAATCCTCTACGGAGCCTCATCACCATCGTCGGTCTGGCTTCCGGGTATGCCGTCCTGATGTTCCTGGTCAGCATCACCGAGGGCATGCGGGTCCAGATGCTCAACAACGGCACCGATCTGTTGGTGGGGCACGTTCAGATCCACCACCCGGAATATCTGCCCGACCGGGACCTGTACGAAACGTTGGGAGGCAGCGAGGGGACCGATTGGCGGGCCCTCGCCGAGAGACTGCGGCGCGAACCTGAAGTGGCCGCATCCACAGCCCGGATTCACGCCGCCGGTCTGGCGTCCACGGGTGAATCCTCCGCCGGAGTGGCGATCGTGGGTATCGATCCGGTTCAGGAATCCAAGGTCAGCGGGCTGCAGGGGCAGGGGAGCCCGAAGAATCTCCAGGGACGGGGCCTTCTTCTGGGGGAGAACTTGCAACAGGAGCTGGTGGCCGGAACGGGAACCGAGATCGCACTGGTCACCCAGGCTGCCGATGGAACCATCGGCAATGACCTCTACCGGAACCGGGGAACGCTGCGCACGGGCATGGCGTTTCTGGACCGGTCACTGATGCTGGTTCACTTGACGGACCTTCAAGAGTTGCTGTCGCTGGCGCCGGAGCGTATTCATGAAATCACGATCAAGCTTCGCGATCCCGGAGAGGCGGAGGCGTTTGCGGCGAGACTGAACGATTCGGACATCCTTCCCCCGGGCGCCGTGGCCCGGAGCTGGAGGAGTCTCCTTCCCACCCTGAGCGATTACCTGGACATGGTGACCGCCAGCTACGTCGTCATGATCGGGCTGGTGGGGCTCTTCGCAGCGTTGGGCGTCCTCAACACCATGCTCATGTCGGTCTTCGAGAGGGTCCGGGAACTGGGAATGCTGTCGGCCCTGGGTATGCGGCCGGCCTCGGTGGTTCTCACCGTCGTTTCCGAGAGCATCGCTCTGGCGGTGGCGGGTCTGGGCGCGGGCCTGGCCCTGGGCAGCCTGCTGGTGTGGCATCTGAGTTCCACCGGCCTGGACCTGAGATCCTGGATGGGCGAGATCTCCTTGCTGGAGACCCGGATGGACCCGGTGATTCCCGTTGCCTGGTCCTGGGAGGCCGTTTGGTTGCCGGCCGTGGGGCTGCTTCTGGCCACCGTAGTCGCATCACTGCTCCCGGCTCTGCGGGCCGCGTTCGTGAATCCGGTCCTGGCCATGAGAAACCTGTCGAAAGCCTGACTGCGTGAAGATCATTCTCAAGCTGGCCTGGAGAAACCTGGGGCGCAATCGGCGCCGGACCGTACTGACCGCAGCCACGGTGGCGTTGGGACTGGCGCTGCTGCTGGTGACATTCGGGCTGGGGGACGGCAGCCATCTCCAGATGATCGACAACGCTGTCCGCATGGGTTCGGGCCACGTCCTGATCCAGCACCAGGGCTATCACGACCACGGCGGCGTTCAGCGGGCGTTGGAAGCGGAAACCCTGTCCCAAGTCCGGGTCTGGATCGAACAGGAGGGCTTCGATGGCTCGGTTCAGAATCGGGTGGAGCGAGTCTTCTCCACGGGGCTCGCGTCCTCTGCCGACGGTTCAACGGCGGTCCGGGTCATCGGCTCCCAACCCGGGCCCGAGAGTGAGGCCTCCAAATTCGGCGAGAAGCTGGTGACCGGAGAGTTCCTGAGTTCCGAAACAGGAGACCAGGCTGTCGTCGGCGCCGGTGTTGCCAGGAAGCTCCGCGTGGGCTTGGGTTCGAAGTTCGTGGTTCTTTCCCAGGCCTCGGGAAGCGCCGAGCTCCAGTCCCGTCTCCTGCGGGTCCATGGAATCCTGCGGACGGGAATGGACGAACTGGACCAACGACTGGTGATCATCCCGTTGGAGGCTGCCCAGGAGTTGTTGCTGTTGCCCGGTCAGGTCCACCAGGTCGCTGTCTTTATGGAAGATGTCGAAGGAGCCCATGCGCTGGCACGGCGCGGCCGGACGGATCTGCCCGCGTCGGCCGAAGTGCTGGACTGGGCCGAAGCCATGCCGGAACTCATCGAATTCATTCGCATGGACAACGCCGGAAACTATCTGTTCAACGGTATCTTTCTCCTCCTCATCGCCTTCGTGGTCCTGAACACACTGATGATGTCGGCGCTGGAACGGAGGCGCGAATATGCGCTCCTGGACGCGCTGGGATTATCGCCTGCCGGCCGGTTCCTCATGATGTTCACCGAAGCGGTCCTGTTGGCTCTGTTCTCAACGGCCGCTGGGCTGGCTCTCGGCTATGGCGCGCATCTGTATCTGGAGTCCCACGGGCTGCCCCTGGAAGCCTTTTACGATGGGGAAGGGGATCTGTCCGCCGCCGGCGCGGTGATGGACCCGGTACTCTACTCGCGGCTGTCGAACGAACGCCTTCTCGCCTCGGCATCGATCATCATGTTCTTAACCATGATCCTGGCTCTGGTCCCGGCGTGGCGCGCCGGGCGCCGGGTCAGCGTACAGTTGCTGGGACGAATGTAAACATGGCCCATTCGAGCGAACCGGACCTTCTTCGGCTCGAGAATGTCTCGCGCGTCTACCTGCAGGGAGAGCAGACGGTTCACGCCCTGCGAGACGTCGACCTGACCATCCAGCGGGGTGAACTGGTGGCCGTCGCCGGTCCTTCCGGATCGGGCAAGACCACCCTGCTCAACGTCTCCTGTGGAATCGACCATCCCACCCGGGGCCGCATTCGTCTGCAGGGGATCAATCTGGCCGAGAGAAGCCGCAAGCAACTGACCCGGCTGCGGCTCGAGCGGGTCGGATTCATCTTTCAGGCCAACAATCTGTTGCCGGTGCTGACGGTGCAGGAAAACGCCGAATTCATACTCTTGCTTCGAGGAGTGCCGCGGCGTCAGCGCCGGGAGAAGGTTCGGGCCGTTCTGGAGGAGGTGGGATTGGGTGGACTGGAAGACCGCAAGCCGGACCAGCTATCAGGCGGACAACAGCAGCGCGTGGCGGTGGCGCGTGCGGTGGTGGCGGAGCCCCCTCTGATTCTGGCCGACGAGCCCACGGCCAACCTGGACAGCCGCACGGCCCTCTCCCTGCTGGATCTGATGGAGAGGCTCAATCGGGAAAACGGGACGACCTTTATTTTCTCCACCCACGATCCCAGGGTCATGGAACGGGCCAGGCGGACCATCCGCCTGGTGGATGGGGAAGTCGATGCCGACGATGGGCGGTAGTCCGCGGCATTGGCCCGGGCTTCTTCCTCTGTTCTGGATGCTGGCCACGCCCGTGCTCCAGGCGCAGGACCTGGACTGGGGCGGATCGATTCGGTCCTATCTCTTCCTGAGAGAGAAGCTTGCGCCGACGGCCAGACGTGATTCCGAGCTGGCCATATTCCGTTTGACGTCCAATCTCGAGCTCACGCGGCGCGCCCGCGTGGAATCCCACGCCATACTGAATTTCCTATCTCCTCCGCTGTCCACTTCGGCCGATCTGGCGGATTCCTCGGCGAATCTCTACCTGCCGATGGAGCACCATCTCATGAACCGGACGGAGGGTCGCCTGCTGGCCGCTTTCGACCGCCTGAACCTGGAGCTGGAGTTCGACCCGCTGAACGTCATCGTCGGGAGGCAGGCACTCACCTGGGGCGTCAGTTACTTCTGGCCGGCCCTGGATCTCTTCGCTCCCTTCGCTCCCCAGCGCCTCGACCGGGACTACAAGCCGGGCATCGACGCCGTCCGAGGCGTATTGCGCCTGGGGCAGTTCTCCGAGTTGGAGGTGGTGGCCGCCTCGTTGGGTCCCGATCCCGGAGAGGACGCCGCCGCCGGGTTCCAGCTTCGGCTGAACGCCGGCGCAGTGGACGTGGGGTTCATGGGGGGGAATTTCCACGGGGACGACGTGGCCGGTCTTTTCGTGACTTCCGACGTTGCCGGGACCGGCCTGCGGGGCGAGGTCAGCTGGACACGGTCCGGAGATGCCGCGGACGCGGAGCGGAACCGGGAGACGTTTTGGAGGGGATCGGTGGGAGTCGATCAACAATTGACGCCTTACCTGACCTTGATTCTGGAGGGCGCCTACAACGGGTATGGGACCGGGGCGCCCGGAGAATATCCCCTCTATTTCGACTCGGACCGGATCTCTCGCGGCGAGGTCAACGGAACGGGCCGGCTCTATGGAGGAATTTCGCTGGCTATGCTCCTGCACCCTCTCTTTACGTTTTCCACCACCGCACTCGTTAACGGGAGCGACGGCTCCCTCCTCTGGCTGCCCTCTTTGACCTGGTCCACCGGCAATGACTCGGAGTTTCTGGTGGGAAGCCAGTTCGGATTTGGCGCCGATCCTGGAGTGGACGGCCAGCCGGGAACCGAGTACGGGGCGGTTCCCAGGACCCTTTTCTTCGGCTTCAAGCAATATTTCTGACGGCGCCTCCAGCTCTGGAAGAGGAACCGGCAAGTCGAAACGAAAGAACCCGCGGCGAGTCCCCGCGGCAACGGGGGACACCGGGGCCAAACCCTTGCGGCTGCATCCTTCGGCATCAGACTGGCGTGGTAACCTGCTGGACAGCCATGCGAGTCATTCCTTTGCTCCTTCTGACCGTAACACTGTTCGGACAACCGCCTCCGGCCACGGACGGCTCACCCGAGGGGGTCCGGATCACGCCGCTCGCCAGGGCCTTCCAGCCGGGAGAGGTGATGCTGGTCACCCTGACCGCTCCGCGCACCGTGGATCGCGTGGCGTTGCGGGTCTTTCGGCAGAACTTCCGTCTCGAATCCGGCCTGGGGGAAGTCCCGACCAACTGGTGGGTCCTTGTCGGAATCGACCTGAATACGAAACCCGGGGCCTACCTGCTCCGGTTCGAACTCTACGCGCAGAACCGGATTTTCGCTGCAGCGGATCACCGCATCACGGTCAAAAAGAAAAATTTCCCGACGCGCAGACTCAACCTGCCCGAGAAGTTCGTGACTCCTCCCAAGGCGTCCCTGTCCAGAATCAAGAGGGAATCGCGGCTCGTCTCCGGCATCTTCGGCGAAACGGGCAGCCGGCGGCACTGGTCCGGGTTCTTCCTCCGGCCCGTTCCGGGGCGGGCCAACAGCAGTTTCGGCAAGCGGAGCATCCTCAACGGCAAACCTCGCAGCCCCCATAGCGGAACCGACTTTCGGGCCTCCAGGGGCACTCCCGTCAAGAGTCCCAACGCCGGAGTGGCGGTGCTGGCCCGGAATCTCTACTACGCGGGCAACACGGTGATCCTGGACCACGGCCAGGGACTGTATTCCTATTTCGCCCATCTCGATGACTTTACGGTCAAGAAGGGGGACCTGGTGGAGCGCGGAGACCTCATCGGTCACGTCGGGTCCACGGGCCGGGTCACGGGCCCGCACCTGCACTGGTCCGTTCGACTCCGGAAAGCCCGGGTCGACCCGCTGTCGCTCATGGAAATCCTCGCCCGCTTCGAAGCGAGCTGAACACCGGGCTAAGGAGCCTTCTCGAAGGCCGCCACACCCTCCACCCGAATGCAGACCAGGTCGAATCCCGTGACGACTTTCGCCGCGGGCTGGTAGGGTGCAGCAAATGCTGATCTGGATCGCCCTGGCGGCCATGGCTTGGACGGCCGCGGAAATGGAGGACGCCTTCCGCCGGGATTTCACGAGCGCCCTCATGCGGGTCGACTACTTCCATACCGGAACGGCCTCGAAGGAGCGTTTCAGCCTGGATCGAATCCGGGTCGAAGGCCCCTGGGCCGGGAATCCGCGCCGCATGCTGGATTCGACCGGATTGGGCAAGTACCGCTTTCGGCTGACCGATCCCGCATCCGGCCGTGTCCTGTTCTCCAGAGGGTTCTCCAGCATCTACGGGGAGTGGGAGACGACGGAGGAGGCCAGGCAGGAAATCTGGCGCACGTTTCCGGAAGCGGTCTGCTTTCCGGAGCCGCGGCGAACCGTGCGGTTGGAACTCCACAAGCGGGATCGCCAACAGGTGTTCCAGCCGGTGTGGGAACTCTTCATCGATCCCCGCGCCAACGAGATCGACCGTTCTCCAACCAGGTCCGGCGACGCGACGACGCTGATGCGAAACGGTCCCTCGACGCGGAAGGTGGACCTTCTTTTCCTGGGAGACGGGTATCCGGAAGAAGACGAGTTCAAGCGGGACGCAGAGCGCCTTGCCGAGGCCCTCTTCCGGGTCGAGCCCTTTGCTTCGCGCCGGACCGACTTCAACGTGACGGTCCTCTTTACGCCGGCGCAGGCCGCGGGCATCTCCCGGCCGGCCGCCGGCGTCGCCAGGAATTCGCCTCTGGGGGCCAGTTACGATGCCCTCGGGTTGAAGCGCTACATCCTGACCACGGAACTCCGGGCCTGGCGGGATGCGGCGGCCTCCGCTC
>JAPOYZ010000114.1:0-16847 GCA_026706325.1 Candidatus Aminicenantota bacterium | reverse complement strand
CGGCCCCGCAACCTGTTCGGCGTAGGGTTGGAGTAGACACCCCCTCAAGCGAGGCCGGGCCTGGCGGGATGCGGCGGCCTCCGCTCCCAGCGATTTCGTCGTCATCCTGGTCAATGAGGAGGAGTATGGAGGAGGCGGAATCTTCAGCCTCTACGCGGCGGTGGCCGCGGATTCTCCCTACAGCTCCCACCTTCTGGTGCATGAATTCGGACATCTCTTCGCCGGTCTTGGAGACGAGTACTACACTTCGACCGTGGCCTACCTGGACCTCATGGCCCCCGGCGTGGAGCCTTGGGAGCCGAACATTACCGCCCTTCTGGATCCGGACCGGCTCAAATGGGGCCACCTGGTGCCAGAGGGAACGCCGCTTCCCACCCCTTGGGACAAGCAGGGACACGAGCTCAGAAGCCGGAGCAGGGGAGAGAACTCGAACGCTGGAACGACGATTCAGGAAAGGGAGCCTCAGCGGCGCGCCGTGGGCGCTTTCGAAGGGGCCAGCTACACGGCCACCGGGCTGTACCGTCCCGCGCTGACCTGCGTCATGTTCAGCCGCGATGAACCTGATTTCTGCCCGGTCTGCAGGGAAGCCATCGAAAAGATGATCGATTTTCAGGTCAGGTGACGGTCCGGGTTCCGGCGAAGGAGAGAACATGCGTTTGGAACAGATCAGAAGAGTCGGAGTCGCGGGAGCGGGCACCATGGGAACGGGCATCGCCCAGCTCTTCGCCGAGGCCGGTTTTTACGTCACCTGGTACAACCGGTCGGCAGCCGGCATTGAACGGGGTCTGTCCGGGGTGCGCCGGAACCAGAACATTCTCATGGAATCCGGGACCCTGACAGCGGAGGAATCCAGAGAGTCCAGGGCCCGCCTGAACACCACACTTGAGCTCTCGGATCTGGCCTCCGTCGAATTCGTGGCCGAGACCATCGTCGAGGATATGGACGCCAAGATCGGGCTGTTCCGGTCGTTGGCTGAGATTTGCCCTCCCGACGCCGTCCTCACAACCAACACTTCGTGGTTGAGCATCTCCAGATTGGCAACCGCCGTTTCGGGTCCGGAGCGTTTTTCCGGTCTCCATTTCCTGAACCCGGCCCACCTCATTCCGCTGGTGGAGGTCATCCCCGGAGAGGCCACGTCGGACCGGACCGTCGAATTGGTCATGGGCATGGCCCGCCGCATCGGAAGACGTCCCATCGTGGTGCGGAAAGAGGTCCCCGGATATGTCACCGTCCGGCTCCAGGCCGCCCTGGTTCGGGAGGCGGTCCACCTAGTACAAGAGGGCGTCGCGACGAGCGCCGAGATCGACGTGGCGATGAAGGACGGATTGGGAATGCGATGGGCGCTGCTGGGTCCCCTGGAGATCGCCGATCTGGGCGGCCTGGACGTCTTCAACATCGTCACCCGGAACTTGAACCCCCACCTGTCGGCGGCCCAGGGAGGCCTCCGGCTGCTGGAGACGCTGGTGGCGTCGGGCCGGCTGGGCGTCAAGAGCGGGGCCGGCTTTTACGACTATGCCGGAGACGAATCGGGGAAAGTGCTCGACGACCGGGACCGGAGGCTTCTCAAGCTGCTCCGGATCAAGTCCGAATGAAGCCCTGGCGAATGCCGCTGCCGGTTGTGAATCCTGTCTGAACGGCTATTGGCAGGGGCCGGCATCCGGTAGGCTCGACACCGCGGATGGCAAAAATGACCCAACCCCACTCCTTCCGCTCCAGTTCGGAGGCGGTGCGGACATCGACCGGCATCGTCATTCCCGTTTACTTTCCACCCGGGGTGGATCGGCAGGTGGGTCACGACCTGCTGGCGGACACCGTCGACGCCTGCGTCCGCCAGGTCGAACGTCCCGAGTCCGTCTGTTTGAGCGTGGATGGCGAACCCTACGGGAGAGACGTGGGCGAAGTCCTGTCCCGCCGGTTCCAGGTCCGGCTCACCTGGTGCCGCCGGAACAAGGGCAAGCTCCAGGCCGTGCGGCAGGGCATGGAGGTCTTGTTTGAGGAAAGGGGCCATGACTATCTGGCCGCGCTGGACGCCGACGGGGATCATTTTCCTCACGAGCTTGCCAACGGGATCCGGTCGGCCCAATACGCGCGCCGTCACGACCCGGATCTGGAAGTGCTGGTGCTGGGGCGAAGAATCAGCCGGCACCGGCCCATGGGCTTCATGAGGGGCGAGATGGAGGAGTTGGCCGACCGCGTTCTCCTGGACGCCCTGACCTATTGGGCCACGGTCCGGGGAGCTCCGTTGCGGCTTGAATACGCCACGGTGCTGGAGGAGTTTCCCGACTTCCACTCCGGATTGAAGATCCTCACCCGCGGCCTTGCCCGGCAGGTCTTCCTGACCGAGCCCAATCTGTGCGGGGGGACGGAGGACGCCTATTTCACGCACGGCTGCGAGTCGGTGGTGACCGTGGAGAGCCTGCTGGCCGGCGGCTGTCTGGTCGTGTTCAACCGGACCACCCTCAACGAACCCCTGATCTCCTCGTTCGGACTTCTGGAACGCACCCGCATGGTGGCCGACAAGATCGTCTGGCCCTGCCGCCGTCTCGGGATTCCCGGCCATTTCGTCCGGCAGTGGCTGCGAAACCATCTGCCCCGGCTCCTGTTGAGCACCCTCACGCCCCAGGGTAGAGAGGAATTGAAGCAGATCCGCCGGCTGGTCCTGGAGGACCTGGGTCTGGAAGACGCCGCTGACGAGCCCATCGAGGCGCCGCTGATCGTGTAGACTCCCGTGTTAACCTGCTTCCATGGAAACTATCAGCGTTTCTGAATTCAACGCTCGATGTCTGGCGATTCTCGACCATGTGCGGACGACGGGCGAGCGTGTTCTCATCCTGAAGCGGGGTCGGCCTGTTGCCGAATTATTGCCTACGGGCGCAGACCAAGACGAATATCCGCAGCTGGAATTGGCGGGTACGTTGACGATCGTCGATGACATCATTGGGCCAGCCGTTCCGGAACAAGACTGGGAAATCCTCCGACAATGAGGGCGCTACTTGATACGCATGTGCTTCTGTGGTGGCTGGATGACCGAGATCGGCTCTCCGTGGCTCAACGGGAGGTCGTCGCGTCAGCCGACGCTGCTTCGCCGTTGGTGGTGTCTGACATAACACTCTGGGAAGTAGCGATGTTGCATTGTTTGGGCCGCATCCGCTTAACAATGCCCTTGCGAGAGTGGTTGGACAAGGCGGTCGCGCCGCCGCTGGTGCGCCGGCAGGGCATTTCTCCGGCCATCGCTTCGGGACCTGCTTACCTGATTACCCAAAGCGATTTCGGGATCTAGGCAGTTGTCTATCCAGCCTGTTCCAAGAACCGGAGGAACTGGTCGCGGCAACTTTTGAACCCTGCATCGAACTGTGTGAAATCCTCTGTCCGGCAACCTTCCCCAAGGGACTCCTCGACCATACCCGTGCGATGCAAGATTCCGAGTTGCTGGTTGTAGAGGTTCCTCACCCTTTCTCGATCTCCATTCCTGATCAGATAGCCGGTCTGCGAGGTTTCCTGGAGGAGAGAGGCCCCGTAACTGATTCCGGCCAACGCCCCTTTCTCTCGTGCGGCTGTACAGCCTCTTTTCATATCAGCCTCCTTGGGAAGACACACTACTCCCCGAAAAAAAATTTGACGCTTTGAAAAAGAGGAACTAGAATGAGGGCCAGATAGTAGCCCCTTATTCTAATTCATCGCGGCCTCGTTGCGACCAACAACGAGGCCGTTTCTCTTTTTCGCCTTCCGGGAATTATACCACGCGGCTCCGAGTCCACCGATGTCATGGGCAACGCGATTTCCACAAGAAATTTTGACGCTGTGGACGATTTCGGACCCTTTCTGTGCAAAAGCCGTCAAATTTGGTATGGTGATCCGTTTTTCTATCCGCCAGAATCCCAAGTGGTGGGGGCGGCCGGAATCGAACCGGCGACGCGAAGGGTCCAAATCTTCCGCTCTACCTACTGAGCTACGCCCCCACTTTCTGTCAGGGGAAGTCTGTAGGCTGGTGCGTAACAAAGGCGTTGCGCATACAGCCTCATAACTCGTAGCCGCCCTCAGCTGTCACTGGGGGCGGCTCCCTTGCCGCGTCCAGGCTAGACCATCGCTCTGACGCGTCGACACTTGTCTGGTCACACCCATTGGGTAAACTGTTTCCATGAAAGTGCGTAACCAACTCTCTCTCATTGAAATCATGGAAATGTTCCCGAATGATGAAACCGCTGAGAAGTGGTTCATCGAATCCCGATGGCCAGACGGCGTTTGCTGCTGCAGGTGTGGATCGGACTACGTTCAAGTCCGACCGACAAGGAAGCCTCAGCCCTACCGGTGCCGGGACTGCCGCAAGGATTTCTCCGTCAAAACCGATACTCTGATGCACAGTTCCCCGCTCAGCTACCGGGTGTGGGCCATTGCCATCTACCTGTTCGGGGCGAACCCCACTGGCCTGTCATCGGGCCAACTGGCGAAACTAGTCGGGATCACCCGCAAGTCGGCTTGGCATCTGCTCCATCGAATTCGGGAGAACTATGGGGACAAGGAACACCTTCTGACAGGAACGGTGGAAGCCGATGAGTGCTATGTGGGCGGTCGATTCCGGTCTCTCCATGCCGCTCAACGGCGGGAGAGCCGGTTACAGCCGCATTGGGGGAGAATGGTGGTGATCGGCGTCCGGGAGAGAGAATCCAGAATCTGTCGCGCCAGATTGATTCAAAACACCACGGAAGACACGATCCTGAACTTCATTGCTCGGAACGTGCAGCCGTTCACCGCTCGGCTCTACACGGACGGATCGGCGTTGTATGAGCACTGGCCGAACCAGAAATCGGTCTGCCAACTCCGGGGAGAGTATGTTCGCGGGGACGTTTCAACCAATGGGATTGAATCTCTCTGGGCCGGCCTCAAGCGGGCTTGGCACGGGACCTACCACTCGTGGTCACGGAAGCACTGTCAGCGGTATCTGAACGAATACTGCGTCCGACTCAATCAGAGGGCGCTCGGAACCTTGGACGCCATGGGCGCAATAGTTTGAGGGATGGATGGGAAGCGGCTCACCTTCGCGCAACTGACGGCCTGATCAGACCCCAGCAGTATGCCCAAGGGGGAAATCAGGCTTCTTGGTACGGCTTGAAATCGAAAACCGGAGCCATGAGCCGCTGAAACCACGAGACCTTCAGAATGTAGGATGGGTCGAGTCCCTGCGATGCGATTTCCTCGTTATGGCACACCTTACTGAGATTGATCAGTGTAGGAGGCTCCTCAGCTTCGATCTCCAAGCGAGAGTCCCACCCGACCATCAGTTCATCCTCGACGAGCATTAACCTCTCCAAGTTGGTGTACTCCGTCACAAAATGGGAATGGAGAGCGGCCCTGCTCGACACTCTGAAGGCGATTCTGATCGACGTGGCCGCCGCAATCCCTATTCCGATAATGATGGAAATGGTTTCAGGCCAGCCCTTCAACGCCGCCGCTATCGCACCTGAGCTGAGCACTAGAAGGAGAAAATTCGACAACTGGTCGGCTCCCTCAAAGAATCCCTGACGCTTCGAGTGGTACCGAATCGACATCCGAACTCCAAACAGAAGTTCGTGCCTTGCTATTTCTTCTTGGGTGGTGGCACCGGTCCCGGATTCCGAACATGCACTCGGAACCCTCCCTTTCGAGTCGGCGTGGCCGGAGTTCTGCCTGTCTTGGGAGCAGTGGGACTGGATGGGGTCCTTCTCGTGGCCGGCCGGGACGGCTTCCTTCTTGGCATTCATTTCTCTCCAAAACCTATCAAATCAATCGATCAATCTCCTGTGTTTGCCTCGATATAGGACAATTCGGACTTGATGTCATCAAGTTGTCCTTCCAAATTCGACGTATTTAACTCGACCGATGCGATTTCCAACCGGATTGACGACAATTCTTCCATGATGGATTTCAAGGTCTCCAATATTTCCCGTAGCAAATCATCCGTATTCATTGCTCAGTCCTTCCGGGGGAAAGGGGAGACCGATCCGGGTTCGGCCACTCTATCCAACGCTCGTTGCACCGGAGACCCGCCCCAGATTCGTTCTTCCGGGGACAGGAGTTTCACTTCAATGTTCTGAACCGCTCTGGCCAGAAGCAGCATTGAATCCGCCATGGCCACCATCGCCTCTTCCAGTGGCCGGATTTCTTCCCGGACGATGGCTCTAATCCGCCCCAGATCATCGTCGGTCAGGCTCATGCTAGATCCACCATCTTGCCTGACAGTATATTCCAAGTTGACAATTCCGGGCAATTCCTCCCATACTGCCGACGGTTGGGGCTGGGCGTTTCAAGCGACTCCCGCTCCCCTTTGTCGAGACCGCCGAGTGTTGGAGCACCCGACGGCCTCTAAGCCAATCGTCCTGTGCCAGAGGACAGTCGGCCTGGTCGAAGTCTACTTCATCCCACGGTTCCTCTCCGTCTGGCCCAGGGCTTTTCCGCTGAGGAGTACGCCATGCTCGCCAGAAAAACTCTCATCATCTTTGCTCTCTGCACTGCATTCCTGACGGCTCCCATGTCCGCCAATTCCTTGCGAAAGGCTGGCACCATCACCTTCTTCGGGGGAGTCGGAATGACTCTCGGAGCCTTCAACTGGTCATCGAAATGCAAGCCCGGTTACGAAGTCAGTTACTTGGGATATGACTGCTACGCCGATACGGCAAAGCGGACTCACGCGAAACTCGCACGTCCCGCGTTGCTCGGAGTCGGAATTGCCATGATGGTGGCAGGTCCAATCACATTTGCCAAGGGGAAGAAGAAGCCGCAACGCAGAGTCGAACTCAGACTCGCACCAACCCAAGCTCAACTGCAGTTCCGGTTCTGGGTTCGGCCGCCACCGGAAAACTCTGTATCCTGACCCACACAAGAAAGGGTCTCATGAGGGAGGGCATCATGAGACAGCACTTCGCCATATCCGCTCTGTTCATTTCGTTGATGGGAGCACTGATTTTTGGAGATTCTGTCGACCCGGAGTTGGAACCGTTCGTGGTCCAGATTGAGTGCGTCTATGAGTACCACTGGGACTCCGGGGACGTGACCTACAGGTGGGGCGCTCTCGGCATGGGGGTGATGGTCTCGCCAAACGCCGTGCTGACCGGAGCCCAGAATCTCTTGGAATATTTCAACTATCAGGACGCCCAAACGCCATTGAATTGCGATACCAGTCAGAGCGGGTTCGAGTTTCAGAAAACCGGTCTCGGCGTTGTTCGCAATTTGGGGACAGCCGACGAAGAACTCATTTGGGTCGATCACTGGATCATCCATGAAGGCTACCGCTACAGCGCCGGCACCACGTCGCCTCCCGGCATGGACAACAACGTGGCGTTGCTGATTCTGAGCAACGGTGAGAACTCGGCCGAACCCGAGTATCCGTTGATCGCGGATTCGGATCTCGACGAAGAATACGCCCAACCCGGGGTGGACGCGGCTACCGTTTTGGCCATGGCGGATGGTTGGGGCTGGTGGGAACTTTCCCAAGTCACTCGACAGATTACGGAAACGCGGAACTGCCATCGGTCGAACAGTCGATTCGCATCGACAAGACCCCTGAATCGGGACGGCTTCTTGTGCTGGGGGTCGGACTTCTACATCTACGGTTGGAACTACGGAACTCCGCTTCTGGTGAGGACAGAAGGCTCATGGATGGTTGCCGGGGTCATAGTCGGGGCTGGTGTACGCCTTGCATCCTTCTATCGCGTCGCTCCGCTTCACGACTGGATTCGGGCGAAGATCGACGGCCTCGATATTCCGGCCGCCAGTTCCGATCCCGTACAGGTCGGAGACTTGGTGATCATGAATTCCGCCCACTACTCAGAAATCGAGGACGAAAACGAGGAGTTTGGATTCGTCGCCAAGGTGCTCGAAGACGGCATGATCGACGTGGCTGTAGTCCAGCGCGGCCTCCTGAACATGGGCAGAGTCGCGTTTCGCCGGCCGCTGGAACGTGGAGACCGGGTGAGCGTCGTCTGGGCCGATGTCACGGTCGAATACTATGGAAACGTCCTCTATGACCCCACGGGAGTCAAAGACCTGACTTGGCGGAAGATGTCGGATCGGTAGTCGTCGCCAGTAGATTCGTTGTTGACAGCGGCCAACTAGATCCCGCAAGATAGATTTCACAGGGGCGATTCATGGGGAGTATTACATCGACCAGCAATCCCGTTCAGAAGTCGCTTTCCCTGCTGCTTGAAATTGCTCAACTCCATAGCCAGAGGTTCGGTCACGTGGACAAGCGGTTGGAGTCCTTGGAAGGACATATGAAGTCCATGGAATCCAGAATGGGTAAAATCGAAGCCGACGTGGGGAGCCTCCAGTCCGACGTGTCCGAACTCAAGACAATGGTTCGGGAAATCCACCAGCGAGTAGTTCTCAAAGGGGACTGATGGCGAAGAAGAAGCGCCCGAGCAAGCACGACGTTCCTATCAAGATCGACGCCACCCCTGAGAAGATCCTGAAAACCGTATTCATGGGTCGGCCAAAGCCGAAGGATGAGTGGCGCTACTTGAAGCGACCGAAGACGGCGGGGTGAAAGGGTCGGGGTGAGAAAACTAGAGAATGCTCCGCTCAATATTCCTGCAAGCCGTGAGAATACAGCGCGTGATGTTCACTTGGGACGTATTGCCGACGCACTTGAGGACATCCGAGACCTGATGCTGATTGAGAGAGCCGAAAATTCAGGCGCTACGGTAGCGGATCTAAGGGACCTATTGACGCAGGTGGAGATCACCCAATAGCCCCATTGGGTAATCAAGTACGCAGATCCCATTGCTTCGGAGGTCGCGGCGCTGCCCGATTCCTTCCACCGGGAGCCGGTGGACCGAATATTGGTGGCGACGGCCCGAGTTCTCGGACTGACCCTCCTGGCTCAAGATCGCGGGATCATCAACTCGGCACTGGCCGACACCTTGAACTGATCCCCGTTCCTCCAGCGATTCGGGTGCGTGTTCAGGAAACTTGGAGGACGCCCTTGATGTAGGCTGCGTCCTTGGAGTCGTCGCCGAAGGCGCCCCTCACCGTTTCCAGGGAGGGGTAACGGTGGGTGATGAGGGACCGGACGTCCACTTGACCCGTCTGAATCAGCTCCACGGCCCGGGTCGTGGTCTCGGACCGCCGGGTCGCCGGATTCAGCGCGCCCGAGGCACCCACCGAGACCACCAGCGTCGGCTCCAGGAAGAGGAGGAGATTGATGACGCTGAGATCGGTCCCCTGGTGTCCATGTCCGTAGAGCAGCACCGTGGCCTGCTTTCGAATCAGCGAGGAGATGGTCCGGAAGGCGGCCCCGCTGCCGGTGGCCTCGATGAGCAGGTCGATCTTCCGGCCCCGGGTCAGGTGGGAAACCATTTCCACCAGATCGGATTGTCCCACGTCCAAAGGCGTTCCTCCGAAACGCTTCACCAGGCTCAGCTTCTCCGAGACCCGGTCCGCCACCAGGACGGCCCCTTCGAATTCCACTTCCCTCCGTAGGTTCTGCAGAAACAGGAGGCCGGCCGGTCCCGCGCCCAGGATCAGGACGTTATCGATGGGCCGGGACCCGTGGGTGCCCGGTTGGAACATGTAGCGGGCGGGTGTGCGAACCACCCGGTCCAGGGCGTGGAGGATGCATCCCAAGGGTTCCGAGAGGGCGGTCTCCGGGAAACCCATCCCCTCCTCCAGCCGGACCGCGTTCACCGCGGGAATCGCGACCCGCTCCCGCATGCCTCCCGGCATGCCGGTGATCCCCAGTTCCTGGTAGTGGAGGCACTGGTGCGAGTCCCCGCCGTCACAGTACTCGCAGGTCGGAGTGATCCGCTGGCTGTAGCAGTTCAGGCCCTGGTCCACGGCCACCCGGTCCCCGGGCTCCAGGTCTCGAACCTGAGCGCCCGCTTCCAGAACGGTCCCGCAGAATTCGTGCCCCAGGATCTGGGGCTGGACGGAGAGAGGGATCGTCCGTCCATCGTCATCGGAGTTGTAGTTGGCTTCGCCCTGAAAGATGTGAAAGTCGGTGCCGCAGACACCGACCGCACCGACCTGGATCAAGATGTCGTGATCCCCGCATTCCGGTTCCGGAACGTCGCCCACCTCGAGCCGTCCGGGGCCTTCCAGCAGCAGCGCCTTCATGGGATGCAGTTGATGTTACCAGCCGAAGCCACCGACTTTCACGCCTGCCTGCGAACCGAACCGGCGGAATTCCCGGCATTGGAGACGGGGGTGGCCGGCGGGGTCAGGAGGGATACCGAGACGTAGGCGAGGGTCGAGAGAATCACGGCCGGGAAGACGCGGTGGACGAGGGCGCCCTCGGGAAGGTGGGGCCAGAGGATCAGGCAGGCGATGCCCGCGGCATAGGAGGCCAGGACCGCTTGGCCGTTGCCCCGGTTCCAGTAGAGTCCGAACAACAGGCTGGGCAGAAAGCAAGCGGCGTAGAGACTCCCGGAGAACGCCGTGATGGAGACGACGCCGCCCGGAGGGTTCAACGCCACCAGGGCGGTCACGACGGCGAAGAGTGCGACGTAGACGCGGGTGGACTGCAGACGCGCGCGTTCGCTGCGTTCCTTCCAGAC
Organism: Candidatus Aminicenantota bacterium; assembly: GCA_026706325.1. Classification (GTDB taxonomy): domain Bacteria; phylum Acidobacteriota; class UBA6911; order RPQK01; family JAJDTT01; genus JAJDTT01. Next base: position 6,321 of record JAPOYZ010000114.1, on the reverse strand, counting down.
CAGGCCCACCAGGTCCCGCTCGCAGGTGGAGGCCACCACCAGAAGCACCGAATCCAGAGAGGACATGGCGGCGGACACCATGGCTACGAACAGGAAGGCGCTCACGAAAGGACCGAAGACCTCGCCCCCGGCCAGCAGCGCCGGAACGACCCGGTCCGTGTCTTCCAAGCCTGGAGGCAGAATCCGTCGCGCGAACAGTCCGATGGGCGTCAGCAGGCTGAAGACCAGCAGAAAGATTCCCGGGGAAATCCAGGTGCCCTGGCGGACCGCCCGTTCGTTCTCCAGGGCATAGAAGCGGGACAGTTGCCGGGGCTCCACCAACGCCTTGATGGTGGTGGCGAAGATGACGCCCAGCAGGAGAGTCAGCGGGAGTGGTCCCGTCACCGAGGAGGGAACCTGGTCCACGGCCTGGGAGATCGGCTCCCAGCCGCCGGCGGCCCGCCAGGTCCCCGTGAAGAGCACCACGGCGGCGACGATCATCATGCCGCCCTGGATCACGTCGGTCCGGACCACCGAATGGAAGCCGCCCACGGCGGTGTAGAGCATGACCACGACCAGGACCATTCCGATGGCCGTCCAGTAGGGGACCTCCAGGACCGCCTCCAGCAGGTTGCCGATGCCTTTGAAGACCGCCGTCATGTAGATCACGCTGGAGAAGAGGACCAGCAAGGCCGCTCCCACCCGGGCCGGAGTGCTGGCGAAACGGAATCCGATGAAGTCGGGAATGGTCACCGATCCCAGCGAGGCGGTCCGCTCCCGTAGCCGGGGCGCCACCCAGATCCAGGCCATCCAGGTGAAACCCACCGCGAAGGGCACCAGGAGCAGCCAGGACAGCCCGTAGCTGTATGCCTGCCCCGAAAAACCCACGTAGCTGTTGGTGCTGGCGTAGGTGGCGAAAAACGAGATCCCCAGCGTGACGCCTCCCAGGGACCGTCCGGCGACGAAGAAGTCCAGCCAGCCCCGGGTCCGGCGCTGCCCGATCCAGGCATGGTAGACCATGAGAGCCGTGTAAACCCCCAGGAGCGCCAGCACGAGGCCGTGTTCCCCGATCCAGGTCACGACGGGAGCCTCGGCGTCACTGGCCGGTCTCGCTCAGATAGGCCGCCAAGGTCTCGATATTTCGGGCAAAGGTCCGGGAGCTGAGGATCCGCTCCAGCGGCGGCTTGTCTCCGCGAAAGACGGTCAGCCTGCCGTTCTCGTTCAGAGGGATGGTCCGGTTGTCGATGGTCACGACCATGTCTTCGGCGGCAAAGAGAAAGACCACCGGGTCGGCCTTGCCCACCGATCCCTCCTCGACCCATGCCCCCCGCGGGTCCAGGCTCCGCACCAGACTCCCCGCCAGGCGGGCCAGCTCCGGGCCCGACGGGTACCTGGTCTCCCCCCGCCAGGGTGAGAGGCCTTGGAGGCGCTCCGGGCGTCGAATGGCCGCGGGGTCTTGGGAGAGCAGCGACCGGTACTCCTGTTCCGCCTGCTCCAGGCGGCTGCCGTCGGTCCAGAGCCCGTAGTGGCGGATGACGCTCTCCGGCGAGTAGCTCAGCTCGTATCCGTCCAGCAGCCGGCTGGGTCCCGTTTCCAGCCGGATCCGGCTCCCCTTGGTGATGAAGAGGGGGCGATTGGTGCCGAGCTCGTAGAATCGGGCCAGACAGAGTGCGCCGGGGCCACATCGGCCGCCTTCCTGCCGCCAGGGCCCGTCGGCAGGCAGGTCGGATTTCCGCAGGTATTCGATGGCTCTGGGCAAGGGCTCCAGGTATTTCTTCAGTCCCGTCTCGCGGTACAGCACCAGGAGCATCTGCAGGACGGCCTGAGACTCGGAGCCGGTGACCGACGGCGGCTCGAAGATCCTGCCCCAGGCCGGGTGCATGCGGCTGTCGTACTGCTGGGCCCAGGCCGGTTGGGGATCGGGCATCTGGGCCAGCAGGAGAAAGTCGCCTCCCTTCGCGGCCACTTCCCGGTAACGAGGCTCCCCGTAGATTCGCGCCGCCTCCAGGAAGGTGTCGATGACGTCCAGGATGGCGTTGTCGTTGAGGGTGTAGTGGTGGCGGTAGTCGGGACCCGGCCATTCGCGCGGCCACGAGTCGGGATACGCGGCGGACCGGGCGGCCGGGAGGCCGGAATCGGAGACGTCCCGAAATCGTTGCGGCCAGGCGCCGTTGGGGTATTGGGCCCGGGCCAGTTGATCCAGGGCGAAGAGGCTCGCCTCGTGGATCTCGGCGTCCCGGAATTCCAGTTCGCGATCCACCCGCATCAGTAGCCGGAGCGCGCCCTGGGTGACGTTGTCGTCCAGCGTGCTGGCCGCCCTTGAACCGGGTGAGCTGTCTTCCGGAACGGAATCCGGCCGCTCGGCACAATGCCCGTCGACCCGGTAGGGGTAGGAGCGGCGTCGTTCGGGGTCCAATTCGATGATGTAGTCCCAACCCCCGGAACAGTGCTGACCCCGGACCAGCAGTTGGGCGGTTTCCCGGGCCGCCTCCAGATAGTAAGGGTCTGCCGTGGCCTCGTAGGTCCTCAGATAGGCCATGCCCACCAGGGGAGTTCCGCTGGTCTGCACTGTCACCTGGGTCGGACCGTAAGCCGCCTCGGACCGTCCATAACTCAGATCCGTGGCGTACCGGAAGTGGTAACCGCCGGAATTGGACACGCGAGTGCGGAAGAATTCCACTGCCTGTTTCAGGGCCCTCCGGACCTCGTCCGGACCGGCTGCGGCCTTCTCCGGGCCCTCCGGAGCCGGGGAGCACGCCATCGGTCCCACCAGGATCCAAAGTGCTGCGAAACCTGAGCGAAGGCGCCTCTCGAAGTCCGATTTCAGTGCCACGAATCCTCTCTTCCGTTTGGTTGACGAGGGTCAGATTGACCGGAGCAGAGTATGTTTCCGGCCCACGGTCCGAGTCAACGGCAGCTCAGGAAGGCCGATTTCCAGTCGCCCGTTCCTCCGTTCCCCCGTTCGCTCACTCCCCCGTTTGTTGTCGGGAGGTCGGCGGTTGGATACCGCCGCTCCGTCTCGACGCCAAGTCTCGCAACTCCGCATTCGCACGGTTGGCGATCTCCGGATCGCCGGCAGCAGCCGCGGCACGGCTCAGACCCCGCAGTGAGAGCGCTCGCCGGGGCGTGCGCTCCAGGGACGCCTGGAATGCCTCCACCGCATCCTCGGCCCGGTCCATTGCCAGCAGGATCTCGCCCAGCAGTTCGAGAGCCGGCTTGGGCGGAAACGGCGGTCCGTAACCGAACGGAGTCTGCTCTTCGAGTTGAACGGCCTTGCGAAGCGTCGCTGCGGCCGCGTCGGTCTTTCGGTCTTCGAACTGCAGCAGTCCTTCGAGTTCCAACGCGGCAATCGGCAGTGAGGACTCTTCATCGCCTTCGGTGTCCGCCCTGGTCTGAAGCTTCTCCGCCCATTCGCGGGCGCCGGCAAGGTTTCCGGTCTTGAGCGCGCGTATTCCCTCGGCGAGCGCGTTCGCACCCCAGGCCCTCGAGCCCAGATCCTGGTCGTCAACGGTCAACACGTCGGCGGCCCATTGCTCCCCGTCTATGAGGAAGTGTGCCCGCATATAGGCCTGGTGACTGCGTGCGCGGCTCGAGTCGGCTTGGGTGGCATCCTGCTCGACGATCGATAACTTCTCCCGGGCTTCGTCCAGCATCCCCTTTTGCAGATACGCGTATTGCATCCACGAGAGGGCATGATAGCCGCGATCCTCGCTTCCCAGGCCCAGCCGCGCCACGCGCTCTTCGGAAGAGTTCCATGAGTCGATGTTCGACGAGATGCATTCGTCCCACATGCCAAGAGCCAGAAAGATGTGCGAGGGCATGTGCTGAGCATGGGGCGCTGCTGAGGCCACTTTCGAATAGCGGTGCGCGTACGGCAGGCCGAGAGGGGCATGGACCGGATCGTCGAAAGCGTGGATCAGGTAGTGCAGTGCTCCCGGATGATCGGGGTTCCGGCGAAAGACTTCCTGGCTGATCGATGCGATTTCCATGTACGTCCGATGGTCGCGCTCCCCGCCCGTCACGCCGAACATGGAGACGGCGTAAAGGCTGGCGGCTTCCAGGTCCTCCGGATGGTCTCTCGATAGCCGCCCCATGGCGTCGGAGTAATCCTTCCAGCGCCGGTCTTGCTCGCCGTCGCCGAACAGGGTGGCCGCGGCGTCCCGGTAGGCCTGCTCCCTGGCGGTAGCGGCGGGGTTCTCAGGAGCCTTCTCGAGTGCCGACCGCCCCTGATCCAGGTTCTCGTTATGCCAGACCGGCCGGTAGTGCGTGAGCGCCTCTCCCCAATAGGCCAAAACGAAAGAAGAATCGGCGGCCTGGGCGTCGCGAAACGCCGACGCCGCATCGTCGTACTCGAAGCTGTGCAGGAGCAGCATGCCCCGCAGGAACGGCTCCTGGGCGGTGGCGCCACCGCTGTTGGGAAAGCTGATGACGCCCAGTTGTGGTCCCGTTCCCGGCACGGTTTCGCTTGGATCGCCGACTCTGGCGCCGGAAGTGAAGATGTCCGTGACATCGCACGCCGAGGCCAGGAGAACGACACCGGCAGCCACCAGAAATTGCTTCATCTTCTTCCTCCCCAATGGGTCTCGCTCCCCACGTTTACTGAGCCGGCCGGGTTGCCTGCCGGCTGGACCGGACAACTGACTTGGCCGGCGCCGCGGCAATTGACAGATTCCGACGATCTGGTGCTAGAATATCTTTTCTCGCGGGACACTTCCCCGCTGCAAGTTGCACGAGTGGGCTGGTTGCCGGCAAGTGAACCCGAACTCACCTCCGACGGATGACCAGTGGACAACAGAAAGTGACCGGTCAGTGACCGCCGAAATGTATCAGTGAGGAAGTAGAACATGGAAAGCTCCCCCCGCACCATGATCGAAGCCCAGGGGCTCAGCAAGTACTACGGGCCCTTCGTCGCCATCGAGGACATCAGCTTCTCCATTCCGGAGGGCCAGATCGTGGCCTTTCTGGGGCCCAACGGCGCGGGCAAGTCCACCACCATGAGGATCCTCACCGGCTACCTGGCCGCCAGCGAGGGCTCCGCCCTCATCGGTGGTCTCAACATCCACGAGAACCGGCTCGAGGCGTCCCGGATTCTGGGTTACCTGCCCGAGAACGGGCCCTTGTACCTGGACATGACTCCTTCGGAGCTGCTCAGGTTCTTTGGAGAGGCCCGCGGGCTGGCCGGCGTCGGGCTGGAGGAGCGAATCGATGCCGTGACCCGGCAGTTCGAGCTGGACGACGTAATGGAGAAGCCCATCGGGAAGCTCTCCCGGGGATACCGGCAGCGGGTGGGGCTGGCCCAAGCCATGCTCCATGACCCCGAGGTCCTCATCATGGACGAGCCCACCGCTGGACTGGATCCGAACCAGATTCGCGAATTCCGCTCCAGCATCCAGGAGCTGGGCAAGCGCAAGACGATACTGATTTCGACTCACATTCTGCAAGAAGTGGACGCCGTGGCCGACCGGGTGCTCTTCGTCCACGACGGGCGAATGATCTTCGATGGGAGTCCCGAGGAACTGGTGGAAGACGGGTCTCTGGAGAAATCTTTTTACCGAATGACTCAACCGGACGCGGACGGGGCCGGTGTCTCGTCCGGGGACGGTTCGGCCGCCGGGCAGGCCGCAGATGGGGCAGCGTCCGAATCGGGAGGTGGAGAGTGAAACGACCCGAGATCAACACCACTTTCGTCCTGGCGCTGGTGAAGCGGGACCTGTGGAAGTACTTCACGAGTCCCACCGGCTACGTCTTCATCACGCTTTTCATCCTTCTGAGCACCGCGGCGGCCTTCTGGCAGGATCGTTTCTTCCTGGACAATCTGGCCAATCTGGACCAGCTCAACTACATGTTTCCCTACCTGCTCCTGTTCTTCATTCCGGCGCTGACCATGTCGGTCTGGTCCGAGGAGAGGAAACAGGGCACCGACGAGCTGCTCTTCACCCTCCCGGCTACCAGCCTCGAGATCGTCATCGGCAAGTATCTGGCCACCCTCGGCATCTACACCGCGTCGCTGGCGCTCTCCCTGAGCCACGTCCTGGTCCTGAGTTGGCTCGGCAGTCCCGACCTGGGCCTCATGTTCAGCAACTACGTGGGTTACTGGCTGCTGGGAGCGGCTTTGATCGCCGTGGGGATGCTGGCCTCGTTGCTCACGGCCAACGCCACCATCGCCTTCATCGTCGGCGCCGTCTTCTGCGCCTTCCTCGTCCTCATCGACCTGACGGGTTCCTTCGGAGCCGGGCTGGGCGAGTTCTTGGCGCCCCTCGGTGTCTACCGGCACTTCGACGACTTCGCCCGCGGCGTCATGAGCTTCTCCGGGTTGCTCTCCTTCCTCTCCCTCGCCGGACT
>JAPOYZ010000525.1 GCA_026706325.1 Candidatus Aminicenantota bacterium | reverse complement strand
GGGTCAGGATGGGGTCGAACTTGTGGTCGTGGCAGCGGGCGCAGGTGATGCTCAACCCCAGAATGCCCTTGGAGACCACGTCGAGCTGCTCGTCGTAGACGTCGTAGACCATCCGTATCTTGTCCTGCTGGGCGACGGCCTTGGGCCCCAGGGCCAGAAACCCGGTGGCGATGATCCTGCGCCGGTCGGTCTCCAGGCGGCCTGTCCGGGGAATCAGGTCTCCGGCAATCTGTTCCAGGATGAACTCGTCATAGGGAAGGTCCCGGTTGAAGACATCGATCACGTAGTCCCGGTAACGCCACGCATGGGGGTACTTGTGGTCCTCGTCGTTTCCGGTAGAGTCCGCGTAGCGGGCCACGTCCAGCCAGTGCCGGCCCCAGTGCTCTCCGTATCGCGGTGACTCGAGCAGCCGCCCGACCACTTTCTCGAAGGCATCGGGGGAGGTGTCGTTCAGGAATCGTTCGATGTCCTCGACGGTAGGCGGCAGGCCGGTCAAGTCGAATGTGGCTCGCCTCAGGAGGGTCAGCTTGTCGGCCGGAGGCGCCGGTTCCAGGCCTTGCTCTTCCAGCTTGGCCAGAATGAATCGATCGATGGGAGTCCTTGCCCAGTCCCGGCGGGTGACCGGCGGCGGCTGGGGATCGGCCACCGGCTCAAGGGACCAGAGTCCCGTCGATACCTCGGGGGCCTCGCTCATCCCGGCGGTGGCTTGGGGCCAGGGCGCGCCCAGCCCGATCCAGGATTCCAGGTCGGCGATTTCGGCCGGGTCCAGCTTGCCGGCCGGGGGCATCTTGACCGCATCCTGGTAGCGGACGGCTCTGAGGAGCCGGCTTTGAGAGATGGATTCGGTCGAGATCAGAGGGCTCCCGGCCACCCCCTGGCGGAACCCGTCCGCGGTTGAGAGGTCCAGTCCGGCGGTTGCCAGCTCGGAGTTGTGGCAGGCCGTGCAGTGCCGGACAAACAGCGGCCGGATCTTTCTTTCGAAAAGTTCCTCCGCGTCCGACTCCTGGCTCCAGGCCGGAACGGCGTGCCCGCAGAGGGCCAGAACCGGCAGGAGCAGAAGCGCTGCCACCTGGGAGGGGTGAAACTGTCTCGATCGATGCATGCGGACTGTCGGCTTCGGAAGAGCGGTTCTTTAGGTTGCTTTCCGAAGTATACCGCGATGCGGGCCATGAAGAAAGAGATCGGGGCATTCCGGCGGTTGTTGTATGCTCCTGGCTCACACTCGAGGACTGGAGGCAGCTCATGACCTACAAGCCGTTCGAGCTGGGAAGCCGGAAGCACGTCTTTGTGGATTGGAACCTGATCGAGCCGGGTTACGGTCTGTCGTTCGGCGGCCAGCGGCCCGAAAGCTGGGAGATGCCCTACGGGGATCGCCTGAGAGCCCATCCCCCTCGCCTGGACCGCGTTCCCCTGGTGACGGCCGACAAGCCCTGGGAGGGTGGAAACGCCCGCACCGGCCTGGGAGTCTACAGCACGTTGCTGGAGGACGAGGGGCGCTGGAGGCTTTACTACGACAGCGGGGATCTGAGCGGCGAACTGGAGGTGGACGAGGACGTGGGAACCCAGCGGGTGATGGCTTATGCCGAGTCCAGCGACGGAATCCACTGGGTCAAGCCGGAACTGGGGATGGTGACCTACCGGGGGTCGCGCCGCAACAACCTGGTCTTCGGGCTGGATGCCTCGCCGGGCCGGGACGCCCATGGAGCAACCTTCTTCAAGGACCCTTCAGCGCCTCCGTCCGAGCGCTACAAGATGGTCCATCTGGGTTCGCACCAGGGGCGCTTCTGTGTCTACGGAGCGGTTTCCACCGACGGGCTGCGCTGGAGAATGATCCAGGATCCGCTGATCCGGAACTACCTCAGCGACACCCAGAGCGTGGTCGACTTCGATCGGGAAAGGGGAGTCTACGTCGGTTACTTCAGAGGCTGGACAGCCCACGAGCACGGCACCTCTCACGCCCGGCGCGTCATCAGCTACGCGGAGACGGATCGTTTCGAGCACTGGCCGGCTCCCCGGCCGCTGGTCGAGATCGACATGCACGACGACCCCGACACCGACATCTACACCAATTCCTATGCCCGCTGGCCCGGAGCCGACGCCCACCTGATGTTTCCGGCCTTCTACCGCCACTCGGGCGATTTCTCCGAAGTGCACCTGATGACCAGCCGGGACGGCCTGAATTGGCAACGACCGCTGCGGCAACCGATCATTTCCGCGGGAGAGCCGGGTTCCGAGGCCGAGGGAGGCGCCTACGCCGGCTGTGGCTTGGTCAGCCTGACCCCGGGGGAGTGGTCGCTGCCCTACTCGCCCCGCCGCTGCTCCCATAACCAGATCTTCTTCGACAACTCCCGCCCCGAGACCGGCGTGTTGACCGCGAACTGGCGGCATGACGGGTTTGTCTCGCTGGAGGCGGAGACGCTGGGAGGGTGCTCCACGCTGATCCTGGCTCTCGGCGGGTCGCGCCTGGTGCTCAACGCCTGGACGCGGTTCGGAGG
>JAPOYZ010000129.1 GCA_026706325.1 Candidatus Aminicenantota bacterium | reverse complement strand
GGCGTGTTGACGATCACCGCCCGGGTCCGTTCGGCCGAGGCCGAAATAAATCCGGAGGTCGTTGGAGCTCAGGTAACTCGCCACGTTGTTGACCTGCCCCACCTGAGTTCCCTGCTCCGTTTCGATCCGCACGCCGGTGCCTAGCCCGAAGGAGTTGCTCTCCCGGCCGCGGGCCTGAATTGCGATCCAGTTGTTGCGGTTTCCACCCTCGTTTCTCATCAGGACCGCATGCCCGCCCGAGTTGGACAACGCGATGTCCAGGTCGCCGTCATTGTCATAGTCGGCAACTGCCGCTCCCCGCCCGACAGCCGGAATACCGAATGGAGCTCCGCTCTTGGCCGACACGTCGAGAAAACCTGTGCCCTGGTTCTCGAAGAGGAGGTCCGTCTGAGCGTAGGTGAGGTTGGCGAAATAGAAATGAACGTTGTTTTCAATGTGGCCGTTGGCGACGTAGATGTCCACGTCGCCGTCATTGTCATAATCGAAGAGTTTGGCTCCGAATCCCAGGGGAAGAAGTCCGGATCCCAAGCCCATCCTCTCCGACACCTCCTGAAAGAGGAGGTTGGGGCCGTTCCGGTAAAGCGCATTGAGTTCATACGCGAAATTGGTGACCAGGATGTCCGGACGACCATCGTTGTCCCAATCGGCGGCGTCCACACCCATTCCCGCCTGAGGTTCGCCGTTGGCGTCGAACCCGACTGCGGCCGCGTAAGTGACGTCGGAGAAGGTGCCGTCTCCGTTGTTGCGATACAGGAAGTCCCGAATCGTATCGTTGGCGACGTAGATGTCCGGGTACCCGTCGCCGTCGAAGTCGGCAAAGGTCAATCCCAAGCCCTTGCCGGCCGGATTGGCGATCCCCGCGGAATTCGAAACATCGGTAAAGGAACCGTCCCCATTGTTCCGGTAGAGCTGATCCGCCACACCCTCGAACATGCGGATGTCGCAGTAGAGACGGTACCCCTCCTTGGGCAGTCCACAGTACGGATTGTCTTCCGGATCGTATTCCAGATAGTTGACGACATAGAGGTCCAGGTCACCGTCTCGATCGAAGTCGAAAAACCCGGCGCTGCTTCCCCACCGCCGGCTGTCGACGCCGGCCTTCGATGCCACGTCGCTGAAGGTTCCGTCTCCGGTGTTGCGAAAGAGCTGATTGAGGCCGTAGTTGGTCACGTAGAGGTCCAGCCAGCCGTCGTTGTCGTAGTCTCCCACCGCCACGCCCATCCCGTAGGATCCGTTGCCAGCGACTCCAGCCTTCCGGGTGACGTTATCGAAGGTCCCGCGGCCCCGGTTTCGAAAAAGCGCATTTCCGGGAGAGGGTTTCTCCTCGGACATCCTGGAACCGTTCACGAGGTAAAGATCCAGATGCCCGTCATTGTCGTAGTCGATCCAGGCCAGTCCGGACCCAACAGTCTCGACGATCAGTTTCTCTTTCGAAAGACCACTCTCGTGCAGAAAGTCGATCCCGGCCGCCCTGGTGACGTCGGAAAAAACCACGCGGTCGCCCGGCGGCCGTTGTGCGGAGAGCTGGCCCCACAGGAGAACGACTGCGATTGCAATCATTGGGGGAAACCGGAGGGGGGACGTTCCTGCCTCCCTTTCCCTCGGTTCGTTGGATGCGGAAGGACGCGTGTGCCCCGTTATCGGATGTTCAGAGAATCCTTGCTCGATTTCGGCGATCGGACGGCTTCTCTACGGAATTACCGGGGAATCACCGGCAGAATCACATGCGAGGGATACATCGCGTTGTGATAGATCGTCTGCGTGGCGACCTTCATCTCCGAGGTCATGCCAAACTCGGCGCCGGTGTTCAGATTGCGGGCCCAGCGGGGGAAATTGCTGCTGCTGATTTCCAGCCGAATTCGGCTTCCCGCCTGGAATTCCCAGCTCGTCTCCCAAATGTGGATCGTGTACTCGTAGACCTTGCCCGGTTCGATATGGGTCGGATTCTCCAGAGAGTCCCGGAAGCTGGCTCGAACGATCCCTTCGCTGATATGCACGGACCGGCCGTCGGGCAGGACCTCGGTCAGAACCGCCGTAAAGTCAGTGTCCACGGCGCTCGACGCCGCATGCAGTTTGACCTCGACGGGCCCCGTGACCTCCAGCGGTTCGGACAGCTCATCGGAGGTATAGATCAGGACGTCCTGCCGCCTCTGGACCACCAGCCGGTTCTGCGGACCTCTCTGGTTGGCCGGAAACTCGGTCTGCCCTCCAACGGTCTCCACCGGATTGGCGGGATCGTAATCGAATGTATCCTGCGGGGAATCCGCCGCCGGCTTGGAGGTGCCGAGCGTCCCGTCGCCGTAGAGTGAATTGGCCGAGCCGCCGCTGTTCAGGTAGTACTTGGTCCACTTGGTGCGGGCCAGCGGCCATTCCCACTCGTCCCGCCACTTGTTGGCGCGCATCACGAAGATCCTTAGCGGCGCTTCGGTGTCCACGCCGGTCTTCATTCCCTTGAGCCAGTGGTCGTACCACCGGACGTGTTCATCCAGGATGTCG
>JAPOYZ010000305.1 GCA_026706325.1 Candidatus Aminicenantota bacterium | reverse complement strand
CTCCAGCACAACATTGTAGTCGATGGCTCTAAACGCCGTATTCCAGTAGAGGGCCGTATTCAGGCGGAGATTGTAAAACGACACGATCCACCCGCCGACCAATCCGAATACGTCGGCGATCACGGTCAAGAGGGGCATCATGGTGGTGCAGGCGATGACACGTGGAGTCGCCAGCTTCTTCACCGGATCCGTTCCCAGGGCCCGCATGGCGCTGATCTGCTCCGTCACCACCATGGATCCCAATTCCGATGCGATGCCTGAACCGGCCCGGCCGGCCAACATCAACGCCGTCAACACGGGACCCATTTCCCGGATCAACGACAGGGAGATCAGTTGCCCCATGAGATTCACGGCGCCGAACGCCTTCAGCGATTTCGACGTCTGCAAGGCCAGGACGCCACCGGTGAAAAAGCCGACCAGGACCACGATCAGGACCGACCGGACCCCGATCGTCTCCATCTGCTGGAACGTATCCTGGACGTAGCGTGGACGGCGGAAGATGTTGGTGACGCTTCGGATCGTAAGAGTGACGAACTCCTCAACCTCGTACAGGATCTTGTAGAGGAAATCCATGGTCATCCTCGGCCCCGGCCGCTCCCGCCGGCGGTTGGCGGATAAATGTTAGACTATGAGGCCTCCGCAGTGCGGAGACCGCTGCCATCAGGGGCAGCTGGAAGCGGGCCAAAAAAGCCCGGAGAGTCTACCAGAGAGGGCGTTCCGCTTCCAAGCAACGTCTTTAGTAACAGCAGGTTCCGGATAACACATCATGTTGCGATTTCTGACTTCCGGCGAGTCTCACGGCAAGGGTCTCATCTCCAACATTGAGGGTTTTCCGGCCCAGGTTCCCGTCGACGTGGATTTCATCAACGCCGATCTGCGCCGGCGCATGAGTGGATACGGTCGGGGCCTCCGCATGAAGATAGAGAGCGACCAGGTGGACATTTTCGCGGGTGTCCGCAACGGCGAGACGCTGGGTTCGCCCATCGCCTTCATCATCCACAACCGGGACTGGGTCAATTGGACCGAGGTCATGAGCGTGGAACCCAATCCCGAGGGCGTCCGCAAGCGGCAGGTCACGCGGCCGCGTCCGGGGCACGCCGATCTGGTGGGGGCCTTGAAATACCAGTTCAGGGACATGCGCAACGTCCTGGAACGTTCCAGCGCGCGCGAAACCGCTTCCCGGGTGGCGGTCGGGGCCTTCTGCAAGCTGCTGCTCCGTGAACTGGGCATCCAGGTCTACAGCCACGTCATTTCGATTCGGAACGTTCGGATCTCGGACGAACTTCTGGACTCGGTTTCCATCGATCTGATTCCCCAAATCGAGTCCTCGGACCTGCGCTGCTGCGACCCGGACCTGGACGATGCCATGAAGGCGGCCGTGGACGACGCCATCGACCGGGGAGACACCTTGGGCGGAACCTTCGAAGTCCGCGCCGCCGGAGTTCCTCCGGGCCTGGGCAGCCATGTCCACTGGGACCGGAAACTGGACGGACGGCTCGCCCAGGCCCTCATGTCCATCAACGCCATCAAGGCCGTGGAAACCGGCAGCGGCTTGGACCAGGCTCCCATGGGCAGCGAATTCCACGACGAGATCTTCTACGACGATGAGAAAAGGGAGTTCTACAGAAAGACCAACCGCGCCGGCGGCATCGAGGGTGGGACTTCCAACGGCCAGGAGATCATCGTTCGGGCCGTGGTCAAACCCATCGCCACCCTGAAGCGGCCGCTGATGTCGGTGAACCTGGAGACCAAGGAACCCTTCAAGGCCCAGTACGAGCGGTCGGACACCTGCGTGGTTCCCGCAGCCGGAGTCATCGGCGAAGCCATGGTGGCCATCGTGCTGGTCCAGGCGATTCAGGAGAAGTTCGGCGGAGACAACCTGTCCGAACTCAAGAACAACCTGGAGAGCTTCCGTGAGCGGGTGCGGGCAATGTGACCCGCGTTCCTGGAACTCGGAATGATCAGACCCATCCTCAAGTTCGGGGCCCCCGAACTTCAGCGCGAGAGTGAACCGGTCGAGACCTTCGACGGGAAGTTGCGGGATCTGGCCCGGGACCTGCTGGAGACCATGTACGCCGCCCCCGGGATCGGCTTGGCGGCCCCGCAGGTGGGAGTCAACCTCCGGCTCCTGGTCGTGGATGTCAGTGCCGGGGAAGAGAAAGGGAACCAGATCGTTCTGGTCAATCCGGAGATCCTCGAGACTGAGGGGGAGCAGAAAGGGGAGGAGGGGTGCCTCAGCATCCCCGGCTTCACTGCCATGGTGGACCGGCCGCAACGGATTCGAATCGCCGGGCAGGATACCCGGGGCCATCGGGTTGAAGTGGAGGCCCAGGATCTTCTGGCCCGGGCCCTTTGCCATGAGGTGGACCACCTGGACGGCATTCTTTATCTGGACCGGATTTCATTCTTCAAACGAGACCTGATCAAGCGCAAGATCCGCAAGCTGATCCGCTCCGGGGACTGGTGATGCGGGTCCTGTTTCTGGGCACGCCCGATTTCGCACGGACGTTTCTCGAGGCATTGGCTCAGAATCAAACCCGCCTCGGCCTGCAGTTGGCCGGGGTCGTCACTCAGCCGGACCGAAAAAGCGGCAGGGGACGCAAGCTGTCGCCGCCGCCCGTCAAGGTCGCCGCCCTTCAGCTCGAGCTGCCGATCCTCCAGTGCGCCAGAATCCGCGGAGACGCCGAGGGCATGGAATTCCTCCGGCAGGCTCGGCCCGACGTCATGGTGGTCGTCGCCTTCGGACAGATTCTACCGCGCGAGTTCTTCGCCTGGCCCCGTTTCGGCAGCCTCAATGTCCACACCTCCCTCCTGCCCCGATACCGCGGCGCCGCCCCCGTGGTCCACGCCATCCTGAACGGTGAGAAGGAGACCGGGGTGACCGTCATGAAGTTGGACGAGGGCATGGATACCGGTGACGTGCTGGCTCAATCCACGACCCCCATCGGACCCGACGTCACATCGGGGGACCTGGAACGGCAACTCTTGCGGCAGGGTGTCGAACTCCTGCTCGGCACCCTGCCCCCCTACCTCTCGGGCGAGCTCCAGGCCCGCCCCCAGGACCATGGGCGAGCGACTCTCGCTCCTCTCATCCGGAAAGAGGACGCGCGGATCGACTGGACCCGGCCGGCATGCCGAATCCATGACCAGATCCGCGCCTTCAATCCCCGGCCCGGCGCCTTCACCTCTTTTCGCGGGGAGCGCCTGAAGATCTGGCGAAGCCGCAATCCACACGCCTCCGCCTTCCCGGTCCCGGGCGGCCGGATTCGCACCACCGGCAAGGGTTCCATTCTGGTGGGATGCGGCCAAGGCAGCTCGTTGGAAGTCGTGGAACTCCAGTTGGCCAACCGCGGGCGCGTGGGGGCCCGGGACTTCATCAACGGGATGAAACTGAGGTCGGGAGAACGCCTGGGAGTTGGCGGGTGAAGCCCACGGCCAGGTCGATGGCCCTGCGGGTGCTCCTGGGCAGTGGCGGCGGCCGCCGGGTCTCCCTGGAAACCCATTTCGAATCCTCCGATTTCGGAGTTTTGCCCGACCGCGATCGGCGGTTGGCGACGGAGCTGGTCTACGGCGTCCTGCGAAACCGCTCCCTCCTGGACTATCAACTGGATGGGTTGCTGGAGCGTTCCCGCGCCGGCCTGGATCCGGAAGTGCTCCAGTTGTTGCGTGTGGGACTGTTTCAGCTCAATTTTCTGAGGATCCCGGAGCGGGCGGCGGTCCATGAATCGGTCCGGCTCTGCCGGGAATTCCGCAAGGCCTCCGCCGCGCCTCTGGTGAACGCCGTCCTCCGGCGCTTTCTGCGCGACCGGCCCGCCGCTCCGCATTCCGGCGACACCCGGAGCTTGTCCATCCGCTACAGCCACCCCGAATGGCTCGTGCGCCGGTACCTCTCAAGATACGGGTCCGAGGGCGCGCGGACGATTCTGGAGCGAAACAACCGCCCGCCGACGCTGCATCTTTGGGTCAATCCATTCCGGACGACGCGGACGAGCTTCTGCCGGCGGCTGGACCGGGAAGGCGTCCCCTTTCAACCTCATCCCCGCCTCCCCCATTGCGTCAGGGTGAACGCGCGGTCATTCGTGGATCACCCCCTCTACCGTCAGGGTCACTGCTTCCTGATGAGTCCGGCCAGTCAGGAGGTCGCTCAACTCGGCGACCTCAGCATGTGCCGGACACTGGGCGATTTCTGCGCAGCCCCCGGGGGAAAGTCCTTCATTCTTCAGGCCCGGAAAAGATCACGCGCCCGCCTGATCTCCTGCGACCTCAGCTTGTCCCGCCTGCGTCAGATGAAGGCCAGAGCCGGCCTTTACCGGATCCCAAAGCTTGGGGCCGTGCAGGCCGATCTGGTCCATCCCCCGTTCCGGAGCCAATTCGACTTCATCCTGCTGGACGTTCCCTGCACCGGGACCGCCACCTTGAGGGCCAATCCGGACATACGGTGGCGGCTTGCCGAGGAGGACATCCAAAGAATGGGCCGGATTCAGCGTGCGCTTCTGAGGAGCAGTTTTCGAATGCTGCGTCCCGGAGGGCAGTTGGTCTACGCCACCTGTTCCACCGAACCGGAGGAAAACCTTGAGGTGGTGGAGACTCTGCTCAACTCGGAACCGGAGGCCAAATTGGTGCGGCAGCCGGAGGGGGATTTCCTGAAGCGCGAGGCGTTCTTCGCCGCGTGGCTGGTGCGCATGGGAGGGGACTGTTAGTCCCCCCGTGGCCCCCGGAATCGGGGGTTGAAGACCGCCGCTCCAACGCTCACACGGTCATACGCTCGTTACTCTGGAGTTCGGCGACAGGAATGTCGCCGCTCCTGTTCGGCGACAAGAATGTCGCCGCTCCCGTTCGGCGGCAAGAGAGTCGCCGCTCCCCGTGCTTGGAGTCACCCCTGGCGGTGTGGTAGCGTGTTTGCTCCGCAGATAGATACCAGTCATGGTTTCCAGGAGAAGGAAGAAGAAGCGTTCGGCCAAACGGCGCAATCCGTTCGTGGCCGTGGTCAAGCTGGGCCTGTTGGCCGGCGTCCTGATGGTCGTTTTTCTCTTCAGCCTGATCATCAGCATGCGAGTGGCGACGCGGGCGACGGAGGTCGTGGTGCCGTCCCTCATCCGGATCGACATGGAGCAGGCCAGAAAAAAACTGGAAGCGTTGGGCCTGGGATTGACCGTGGAGGGAGAAGTCTACGACGCGTCGATTCCCAACGGCGCCGTCGTCGCTCAGCTTCCCACTCCCGGCGTCCGCCTCAAAGCCAACGGCCGGGTAAGGGTGATGGTGAGCCTGGGAGTTCAGCACAAACCGGTCCCGGATCTCATCGGGTCCACACAGCGGGTCGCCCGCCTGATGTCCCAACAGTCAGGCTACGAGATCGGACACACCAGCGAGATCTTCCTCGCCGACGTGGGATCGGACCAGATCATCCGTCAAGTCCCCAACCCGGGGTCCACGGAAGTCCTCACGGCCCGCGTCGACGTCCTGGTGGGCAAGAAGCGGGTCCAGAGATACATCATGCCTGATTTCAGGGACTTGAATCTGAACCGGGTGCGGTCCCTCATTCGGAAGAACGGCTTCGAGTCGCCGAAGGTCAATTACACCAGGGGGGCCAGGAGAGCGCGGGGCAAGGTGGTCCGTCAATACCCCGAGCCGGGAAACATGTTGAAGGAAAACGATAAGATCATTCTGGAGGTCGCCAGCTGATGCCTTGGATCGCCCCGTCTCTACTCTCGGCCGACTTTCTCGATCTGGGAGGTGCCGTCAGGGAAATGGAGCAGGCCGGATGCCGAATCCTGCATCTGGACGTCATGGATGGACATTTCGTTCCCAACCTGAGCTTCGGCCTGCCGGTGATCGAGGCGGTGCGCAAACGGACCGACCTGGTCCTGGACGTCCACCTCATGATCTCGAACCCGGAAGACATGGCCGATGCGTTCATCGACGCGGGAGCCGACTATTTGAGCGTCCAATATGAAACAGTTCTGCATTTGGACCGTCTAATGGACAGGATCCGGGAAAAGGGGGCGAAGCCGGGCGTGGCGCTGAATCCTCACACGCCGGTCGGAGTCCTGGAGGAAATCCTCCCCAAGTGCCACCACGTCATGATCATGTCGGTGAATCCGGGATTCTCGGGGCAGCGCTTCATTGCCACGAGCTTCGATAAAATGAGAAAATTGAGGGAGATGGCGGCCCGGGACAATCTCCGGGTCAAGATCGAAATCGACGGCGGCATCAAGCCAGCCAATACGCAGGATGCGGTTCGGGCCGGGGCCGAGATCATGGTGGCCGGTTCGGCCATCTTCGGAACGCCCTCTCCGGGTGAGACGTTTCGGCAGATGCAGACTCTCGCCGAGGAGGCTTGACCGTAATCTGAATGGGGACAGTGACAATGAGAACCGTTATCAGGCTGACCTTGCTGGCGAGCGCCCTGATCGTTCTGGCTTCCTGCGGCGGCCGCAAGGGCGCGGATCTGCAGGAGGGGGCGGTGGCGCCCGACAAGACCCTTTTCGAAAACGGGATGAAGTTCCTGGGCAAGAAGCACTTCATCAAGTCGCGCCTTTCCTTCCAGACGCTCATCAGCACTTATCCCGAGAGCGAATACACGCCGACCTCGTTCCTCTCCATCGCCGATTCGTATTACGAGGAAGGTGGCAAGGAGAACCTGCTCCAGGCGGAAGCCCAGTACAAGGACTTCATCATTTTCTACCCCACCCACGAGAGCGCCGACAACGCCCAGATGAGGATCGCCGCCATCAACTACCGGCTTATGAAGCCTCATGATCGGGATCCCACCTATACCCGCAAGGCGGAGATCGAACTGAAGAAGTTCCTGGATGACTTCCCGGACAGCGAGCTGGCGCCGACGGCGGAAGAGTTTCTCAGGCAGGTGCGCGAGGAACTGGCCAAGGGTGTCCACACGGTCGGCGCCTTCTATTTTGACCGGAAGAGGTATTCCGCCGCGGCCAACCGATTCGAGGAGGTGGTGGAGGAATACAACGAGTTCAGCCGGCTCGACGAGAGCCTGTTTTACCTGGCTGATTCACTGGAGAATCTGGGACGGGTCGAGGAAGCGACGGTCTACTATTCCCGTGTGGCGGGAGAATACGAGTTCAGCCCCTACTTCGACAACGCCAGGGAGAAGCTGATCCTTCTGGAAAGGCCGGTTCCTCAACTGGACAAGGCCAAGGCCGCGCGGAACCTGGCCCGCATGAAGCGGTACGAGAAGGACGGACTCTCCATCCTCTCTCCCGTCCGAGGCGTACTGGGGATCTTCACCGGCCGCGAAGATCCCTACGAAGTGGCGCGCCGCCGCGCCGAGCAACGCCAGATGGAGGAGTCCGGGGGCGACGAATCGCTCCGTTGACCGGATCCCGATCAGGCTCCGGACACCCCGGCATCAGCACTTCATCCGGAATTGAAATCCCGGTCCCGCCGCAGAGGAGCCGCTCTGCGGGTCTGCTATAATCCCTGCTTCTCCAAACCCGATTCATCGATACAACCGGGGCATTCGGATTGATCAACCTGCCCAAGACCTACGAGCCGAAGCGAGTCGAACGGAAGTGGTACACCCTCTGGGAGGAGAGAGGCTACTTCAAGGGACGGACCGATTCCGGAAAGCCGGCCTACAGCATCGTGATCCCTCCCCCCAACGTCACCGGCTCCCTGCACATGGGACACGCCCTCAACTGCACTCTCCAGGACATCTTGACCCGGTGGAAGCGAATGAAGGGCTTCAACACCCTGTGGCTGCCGGGCACGGACCATGCGGGAATCGCCACCCAGAACGTGGTGGAACGCCAGTTGGCGGAGGAGGGAAAGACCCGTTCGGACCTGGGCCGGACCGCTTTCGAAAAACGGGTCTGGGAATGGAAGAAGATAGCGGAAGACAACATTCTCTCCCAGATCCGCAAGCTGGGATGCTCCTGCGACTGGAGCCGCCAGAGGTTCACCTTGGACGAAGGCCTGTCCCGGGCTGTGAGAGAGGTCTTCGTGCGCCTCTACGAAGAGGGCCTCATCTACAAGGGGGAGTATCTGGTCAACTGGTGCCCCCGCTGCCGGACCGCCATCTCGGACCTTGAGGTGGAGTTCGCTCCTACGCAAGGCCACCTGTGGCATATCCGTTATCCGGTCAAGTCTTCGGACGAGTTTCTGGTGGTGGCCACCACTCGCCCCGAGACCATGTTGGGAGACACCGCCGTCGCGGTTCATCCCGGTGACGGACGCTACCGCCACCTTCGCGGCCGAACCGTCGTTTTGCCCTTGATGGACCGGGAAATCCCCATCATCCAGGACACCTTCGTGGACCGCGAATTCGGAACCGGAGCCGTGAAGGTCACCCCGGGGCATGACCCCAACGATTTCGAAGCGGGCCGGCGCCACCAACTGCCCATCGTGAAGGTGATCGACGAGGACGGCCGGATGACGGCCGACGCGGGAGCATTCGCCGGACTGGACCGCTACCAGGCCCGGCGGCAGGTTGCCGCCGAGTTGGAACGCCTGGGCCTGCTGGAGATGGTCGAGAAACACGATCACAACGTGGGACGGTGCCAGAGATGCTCGACGGTGGTGGAGCCCCTGGTTTCGACGCAGTGGTTCGTCAGGGTGAAGCCGCTGGCCCAGACCGCTCTCCAGGCAGTGGAAGAGGATTCGACCGTTTTCGTCCCCGGCAACTACACGAAAATCTATTCCGATTGGATGACCAGCATCCACGACTGGTGCATCAGCCGGCAGTTGTGGTGGGGACACCGCATCCCCGCCTGGACCTGCGAGGATTGCGGCCACTCGACCGTGGCCCGAACCGAGCCCGAGGCCTGCTCCCGCTGCGGCAGCGCCCGCCCGGTTCAGGAATCGGATGTCCTGGACACCTGGTTCAGTTCCGGCCTCTGGCCCTTCTCGACTTTGGGATGGCCGGACCGGACGCGGGACCTGGAGACCTTCTATCCCACCAGCACACTGGTCACGGGATTCGACATCATCTTCTTCTGGGTCGCCCGCATGATGATGCTGGGCCTCCGCTTCCGCGGTGACGTGCCGTTTCGGAGAGTGTTCATCACCGGACTGGTCCGCGACCAGCATGGACAGAAGATGTCCAAGTCCAAGGGCAACATCATCGACCCTCTGGAGGTCATCGAAGAGTACGGATGTGACGCCGTCCGCTTCACATTGGCGGTTTCAGCCGCCCCCGGAGCCGACATCCCCTTCTCCATCCGCCGGATGGCCGGCTACCGGGCCTTCTGCAACAAGGTCTGGAACGGCGCCCGCTATCTGCTGTTGAACCTGGACCAGGGACTGACCGCCGATGAGGAGGAGATCGGCAGGCTCTGGGAACAGGGTTCCTTGCGGCTGGAGGACCGATGGATTCTGGGCCGGCTCCAGCAGATCAACCAGGACACGGAAAGGAACCTTGAGCGGTTCTTCATTCACAGCGCCAGCAACGATCTCTACCACTTCTTCTGGCACGAGTTCTGCGACTGGTACGTGGAACTGATCAAAGGGCGAATCGGCGGCGGCGACACCGTTGCCGCCCAGGTCGCCGCCCATGTTCTGGAACGCTCCCTCCGCCTGCTTCATCCCTTCGTGCCCTTCCTGACGGAGGAGCTTTGGCAGCGGCTTCCGCATGCGGGAGAAACCATCATGCTGGCCCCGTTTCCCGAGGCCCGGCCGGAATGGATCGACCAGGATGACATCGACCGCATGACCCAGCTCCAGGAGCTGATCACGGCGCTGCGAACGGCCCGCGCCGAGAACAACATCGACCCCAGGAGGCGCCTTCCCGCCGAGTTCACCTGTTCGTTTCCGGTCCGCGGTTTCCTGGAGTCGCAGAGCCACCACCTGAAGAATCTGGCCCGACTGAGCGAGATCGAGTTCCAGGACGGGCTGGGCAGGGAGGGATTGCGCATCACCGGCTTGGCCAACACGACCCAGTTCGCCCTGCGACTGGACGAGGCCCCCGATCTGGCCGCGGAGAAAGACCGGCTGCAGCGTCAGATCGGACGCCTCCAGGAAGACCGGAGCCGGCTCGACCGCAAATTGGACAACGAAAACTTCGTGCGAAAGGCTCCGGCCCACATCGTGGACGGCGCGCGGCGGCGCCGCCAGGAGGTCGGGACAAAGCTGAAACGGCTTCAGGACATGCTCCATGGACTTCCTGAGCCTTGATCCCCTGCTTCGCCAAGCCCTCCAAGAGGACCTGGGACGAGGAGACATTACGACCGAGGCCATACTCCAGTCCAACCCCCATGCCGATGGGGTCCGGACGGCTCGGGTCCTGGCTCGCCAGCGAATGATCCTGGCGGGATGGCCGGTCTTCATCCGGGTTTTCCGGTTGCTGGGCCCGGTCAGCGGCCAGGTACGGTACGGTGAAGGGGACCGGGTCGAGCCGGGCTGCCTGGGAACCCTGGAGGGGCCCGTTTCCATCCTCCTGAAGGCCGAGAGAGTCGCCTTGAATTTTCTCCAGCGGCTCTGCGGGATCGCCACCCAGACCCGCGGCTGCGTGGACCGGGTCGGTTCCAGCCGTGTCCGCGTCCTGGACACCCGGAAGACGACGCCGCTCTGGCGCAGTCTGGAGAAATACGCGGTCAGAATGGGGGGCGGACAGAACCACCGGATGGGGTTGGATGACGGCGTCCTCATCAAGGAGAACCACATCGCCGCCGCCGGGGGCGTCCGGGCCGCCGTCGAGGCGTGCCGGGAGCGCTCCGGCCATCTGCAGCAGATCCGGGTGGAGGTCACCAACCAGGAAGAACTGGCGACGGCTCTGGACGCGGGAGCGGACGCCGTTTTGCTGGACAACATGACGGTGGAGCAGGTCCGGCGGTCCGTCGCCGCCTGCGCCGGCCGGTGTCTGGTGGAGGCCTCGGGGGGCATCACCCGCCGGAACCTTCAAGCCTACGCCGAGACCGGCGTCGACTTCATTTCCATGGGTTCCCTGACCCACTCCGCCGCCTCCAGCGACATCAGCCTGATGCTGGATGTTGGCAAGCCCTGAGTTCGATGATGCGTTTCAGGCAGTTGGACTACATGGCCAGAGTCGGCTCGACCAGCGACTACCTGAAGCCGTTCATCGAATCGGGGAGGGCCCGAATGGCCGTCGCCGAAGAGCAGACCGGAGGACGCGGACGCTTCGGGCGATCCTGGCACTCCCCTGCGGGCATGGGACTCTACGCGTCCTATCTCTGCTTTCCCGCCTCCGAGATCCGCCGGGCGGAGGACCTGACCCGGGCCGCGGCTCTGGGTGTGGTTCGAGCCATCGGAGCCTGGAGCGGAACGGGGGCGCCGCTGCGCATCAAACTGCCCAACGACATCCTGCTGAAAGGCCGGAAGTGCGCCGGCATTCTCATCGAGATGGGGACCCAGACGGATCGAATCCAATGGGCCATCATCGGCATCGGAGT
This sequence comes from Candidatus Aminicenantota bacterium, assembly GCA_026706325.1. Classification (GTDB taxonomy): domain Bacteria; phylum Acidobacteriota; class UBA6911; order RPQK01; family JAJDTT01; genus JAJDTT01. The sequence continues at coordinate 12,247 of JAPOYZ010000305.1, read as the reverse complement.
CAACATCTTTCATCGGTCCTTCCCCGACGAATTGGCCTCCACGGCCACCTCGCTGTCTCTGGAGGGAATTCGCGTCCCGAATCTGATGACTTTTTTTCGGGAGCTGACGCGCCAACTGGAGCGGACTCTGTCGAGCCTGGAACAGGGTCACCGGCGGCAACTGACGGTGGACTTCCAGGAATATGTCCTGGCCGGCGGCGGCAACGAGAGATGAACCCCTCAAAGCCGAATCAACGGCCCGGTTATTTCGAACGCCTGAAGAGTGCGCTTCAGGCGACCCGCCGGGAACTGAGTCGCAGGATGGACGAATTGCTGGGACCCCGGGAGAGTCCCATCTCCCCGGATCAACTGGAGGAGCTGGAGTATCTTCTCATCGGGGCCGACCTGGGTGTCGAGACCAGCGAAAGCCTAGTGGCAACGATCCGTCAAGGCGGCCGGGGAAAACGGCCCATCAGTTCCGGGCAGGCGCGCAAACTCCTGGCTTCCGAGCTGCTCGAACTGTTCGAGGCTCCAAGTTGGCGGGAAGAATGGGTCGCCAGACCACACGTGATCCTGGTGGTGGGAGTCAACGGTGTGGGCAAGACGACTACCATCGGCAAACTGGCCCACCGCTACGCTCGGGCCGGCAAGAGCGCCATCGTCGCGGCGTCCGACACGTTTCGCGCCGCCGCGGTGGAACAGTTGAGCGTCTGGTGCCGCCGCAGCGGGGCCGATCTTGTCATGCAGCAGGGCGGGACCGATCCCGCGGCGGTCTTGCACGACGCCTTGCAGGCGGCGAAGGCCCGCAACAAGGACATCCTCCTCGCCGACACGGCCGGCCGGCTGCACACCAAGCGGAATCTCATGGAAGAGGTCAAGAAAATGGCCCGGGTCGCAGGCAGACTGGTCCCCGGCGCGCCGCATGACGTCTACCTGGTTCTGGACGCGACTACGGGACAGAACGGTCTCATCCAGGCCCGGGAGTTCTTGACCGCCCTCGGCGTCACCGGAATCGTCGTCACCAAGCTGGACGGTACCGCAAAAGGGGGGATCGTCGCGGCGATCGCCAGTCAACTGAAGATCCCCATCCGTTTCGTCGGCACGGGAGAAGGGCTGGAGGACCTGGCGCCCTTCGATCGTCAGACCTTCGTGGACTCTATCCTCACCTGAACACTGGGGCCACGGCTGCCCGCATGGCCGCCTTGATGCCAGCCCCCAGGTTGACCGGAGCGCCCAGTTCCAGAAGACAGATCTCGATGGCCGAAATCACCGCGAAGACATCCACCAGATCGAAATAGCCCAGGTGTCCGATACGGATGATCTTCCCCTTCAGCACGCCCTGCCCGCCCGCCACGACGATCCCGAAGCGCTCCTGAAGATGCTGGATCAGCCTGGCCGCGTCGATCCCGGGAGGCGGAAAGCATGCAGTCAAGGCGTTGGCCGGCGCGGAGGAGAGTTGCCTGAAACCGAGGGCTTCCAATCCTCTCCGCGTGCAACGCGCCCGGACCTCGACCTGCTCCAGAATCCGGTCCAGACCCTGATCGACCATTTCGCGGCTCGTCCGGTTCAAGGCCTGCACCAGGGCCACGGCGGGGGTCAGTCCCGTCTGTCCCCGGCGCTGCCCGTTCACTTCCTTGAGGAGATCGAAATAGAACCGGGGTCCGGGACAAGCCCGGATGGTTTCCAAAGCCCTGGGACTCAGAGACAAAAAGGACAGGCCGGGCGGGATCGCAAACGCCTTCTGGGCGCCGCCGATGACCACGTCCAGACCCCAGGCGTCCGTCTCCACCGGCTGACTCCCCAGAGCCGTAATCGCGTCCACCACCACCAGAACGCCGGGACAACGGCTACGGACCGTCCGAGCGATGGATTCCAGGTCGTGGATGGTGGCCGTGGAACTCTCGCAGCCCTGGATCAACAGGGCGCGGATATCCGGGTTGGCCTCCAGTGCCCGTTGGATCTCCAGGGACGAGGCCGCTTCGCCGTACGGTTTCTCCAGAACGTGGCACGGAACGTTGAAAGCCTCGCAGATTTGGACCCAGCGATCACCGAACTTTCCGGCCGAGACGGCCAAGGCACGGGACTCGGAGGAGAGGAGGTTGCTCACCGCGGCTTCCATGGCTCCGGTTCCGGATGCGGTGAGGATGACGACGTCGTTCCTGGTTTTGAAAAGAGCCTGAAGGTGGGTTCGGGTCTCGAGCAGCAATTCCCGGAACTCGTCCTTGCGATGGTGGACCAGGGGACTGGCCATGGCCAATTGCGCAGACGGCGCGACCGGAGTCGGTCCTGGAGTGAATATCCGGGTTCGCCTCATGCGGCGCATGATACCACGGCGCCAAACCCGGACTTCGGGAAAGAGAGTGAGTCAAATCAGTCGATTGCCCGCCTTCAGGCCGAAAAGGCGACCGAGTCGGATCGCAGCAGCGAGAGCCGGGGAGCGGCCGCGCATCCCGCTCGGATTCCCACCCAACCGGGAAGAACCCCGGCGAAGACGCTGCGAAAGTCCACCGTGTGAACCAGGTCTCCCGACGGCGTCAACTCATGGGGAGACAGGCCCGGGTGGCGCCCGTGAAGCCCCGCGAAGACCCTCTTTCCCACGATGAACACGGGATTGGCGGTTCCGTGGTCGGTGCCGAAGGTCTCATTCTCCGCCAGACGCCGTCCGAACTCGCTGAAGATCACGACGACCACATGCTCGTCCCGGCCTCGGCGGGTCAGGTCGTCCAGGAAGCCGGTGACGGCCGCGGAGAGCATGGAGAGGAGCCGGGCATGGATCCCCCGGATCGTATTCCCCGGGACAACCTGGAAGGCATGGGTGTCGAAACCGCCCATGGACGTGTAGAACAGCCGGACTCCCGTCCCGGCTGCGATGCACCGGGCGATGACCGCCAGATTGGCCCCAAGAGCTCCGTCCGTCACCCGCATTCCAAGTTCCGGCAGGCATCGGCGGTCCGGACTGTCCTCCCCCGCCGCCGTTCCCACCCGCGCCGTATGCCAGACCTTCCTGGACCGAAAATGGGATCGATTCGGATCGGGATAGCCCACTCCCTGAACCAGAGCCACCTTTCCCGCGTCGAACAGCCGTTTGAACCCATCCAGGGAGGGATGGAATCCGACGGTGTCGTCCAGCTTCAGGACGTCCGCGGGAGGAATCGCCAGATTCGGACGCTGCCGGTAGTAGTCCTCCAGGCCATGCGGGACCACCATGTTGAGGCCATCGCAGCCTCCAGCCAACTCGATGAACACCGATACCGGCCGCGGGTGAATACTCCCCGCCGGCGAACGAATGCCGGCTGCCAAAGAGACGCCGGAAACCAGGCACGACTTCCGGAGAAACTCTCGCCGTTTCACCTGATCCTCCGGTGTTTTCCAGCCTTGGGAGTTCGCCGCATCCCGTGGAGACTTTCGACGCAGCTTCCTATACTACAGCATGAGCAGTCGGCGCTTCGGCCGAAATGGGGACGGGGGTGGCATCTTGCAACTGAGACACGCGATCTGCAGTGAGATCTTTGGGGAACAGGACCTGGCCCAAACCTGCCGAACAGTCCACGCACTCGGCTACCGGGGCCTGGAGGTGGCCCCGTTCACGCTGGCCGACTCGGTGGACGAGATCCCGCCCCGGCAGAGGCGGCAGATCCGGGAGACCATCGAAGGAGAGGGAATGGTCTGCTCGGGGATCCACTGGCTCCTGGTCAAGCCCAGGGGACTGCATCTGACGACCCGGGACCGGACGCTGAGGGAGAAGAGTTGGTCGTATCTCTCGCGCCTCATCGATTTCTGCGGGGACCTGGGGGGACATCTCATGATCCTCGGCTCGCCCCAACAGCGGAGCACTCGGGACGGAATGACGGCCCAGGAAGCACTGGGCCGGCTCGCCGAGGGTCTGGCCGAGCTGGCCCCCTCGGCGCGCGACCGGGAGGTGACGCTCCTGATGGAGGCCGTTTCGAGCGAGGAGACGGATGTGGTCTCCACTCTGGCGGAAGCGGTCGAAGTGGTGGACCGGGTCTCCCACAGTCACGTTCAGACCATGTTCGACTGCCACAACGCCGCCGACGAGGGGGGCGACTTCCTCCACTTGGCCGAGCGTTACTGGTCCCGAATTCGCCACGTTCACGTAAACGAGATCGACGGCCGCCATCCCGGCACCGGAGACGTGGACTTCGAACGCCTCCTGCGATTCCTTCGGGGTCGGGACTATGAAGGTTGGGTCTCCCTGGAGGTCTTTGATTTCCGGGCCGGCGGCGAGCGTATCGCCCGGGAAAGCATCTCCTATCTCCGGGAGATTGAATCGAGGCTGGAATCGGCCTCGGACCATTGACGCCACCATGTTGCCATGCCGAGCGGACGGCCTGGACCGCCGTGACTTCCTGATCGCCACGGCGGGCTTCGGATCGTCGGCCGGCTCCCTATTTGCGTCCGCACCGAGGCCGCAGGCGCCTCCCAGGCGGAGAAGGACCGGACCCATGAAAATCACCGGATTGAAGACCTACATGTTCAACGTGCCGACCGGAAGTCCTCCCCCCAGAAAGGGGGTCCGACGGAGCATCGCCAGCACCTTCAAGACCTGGCTGTTCCTGAAGATCGAGACCGATACGGAGCTCTCGGGCTGGGGCGAGGGGAGCATCGAATGGCTCTCGCCGGTGGTCAAGACGACGCTGGAGGGCTGGCGGGAACTCCTGGTGGGGCAGGATCCGCTCAACGTGGTCGCCCTCTGCGACGACATCTCGGACCGCCTCCCCTGGAAGGGCGGACCGGTCCTAGGGACGGCCCTGGCGGCGGTGAACATGGCCCTCTACGACATCGCCGGAAAAGCCTGGGGAGTCCCGGTCTACCAGATCCTGGGCGGCCGGAAGCGGGACCGCATCCGCGTCTACCATGGCGGCATCAGCTTCGAGTCCGTCCGGGAAGCCGTGGCCCGGGCGCGGTCTGCGGTTGCCTCGGGCGTTCGAGGTCTCAAGGGGAACCCTCTGGAGATGCGGACCTGGCCCATGGACCGGGCCGCCTTGGACGAGTGCGTCCGGATCGTGGCGGCGGTCCGGGAGGAGGTGGGACCGGAGATCGACCTGATGCTGGACACCCACGGCAGTCCCAATCCGGCATTGGCCATCGCCTTCGCGGACGCCGTGGCGCCGTACAAACCACTCTTCCTGGAGGAGCCTTGCAAGGTGGGGTCCATCGCGGCGCTCAAGGAGATCTCGGCGCGTAGTCCGGTTCCCATCGCCACCGGCGAGAAACTCTTCTCCTTCCGGGAGTTCAAGGAAGTCATCGATTCCCGCGCCTGCGCCTTTCTCCAGCCTGACTTGAGCCATGCCTTCGGCATCACCCAGTTCCTGGCCGTCTCGCGCCTGGCCGAAGAGGCGCAGATCCTGATGGCCCCCCACAACGCGTCGGGACCTGTCCATTTGGCAGCCCTGTTTCAGGCGGACGCCGTCATTTCCAACTTCCTGGTCCAGGAAGCCTGGGGATTGGAGCGGATGGACCGGTACGTGGAGCACGACCTCACCCTGGCGGACGGCCACGTCCGGCTCAGCGACCGGCCCGGCCTCGGGATCCGGGTCAAGGAAGCCGACATCGCCAAGCTCCGCTATGACGCCGCCATGTCCTACCGCCAGTACCGCCACGCCGACGGCAGTTGGAAGGGTTGGTAGGAGGAGCGGCGACTTTCCTGTCGCCAGGAGCGGCGGTTTTCCTACCGCCGGGAGAGGCGGTTTTCCTACCGCCGCCCAGGGGGGGTTAGGGGGGACGGAAGTCCCCCCTATACACTTTCCCCATCAAATAGGCTGCGCAAACACGGGGCGGCAGGAAAACCGCCTGTACCCTCCCGCAATTCAATCGTCGTCCGCCAACTCCGCGAACTCGAGCACGATGGGCCAATGATCGGAAAACTCCCGGCGGAACCGTCTCCGCTCCCCCGCCGCAGGCGCAATGATCCGAACCTCGGTGACACCCGCGAACTCGTTCTCCCGCTGCGCCCTCGGTATGTAGCACCGGTCGAAGGGAAGATCGGCGATATGGGTCGATCGATCCGAATAGTTCAGATCGAACAGGCCTCCCTTTCTCCGGTAAACCCGTCCCGCCGGTTCACTGCGCCGATGCATATTGAAGTCGCCGATGAGAATAATGTCCTGATCCTGAAAATGCTCTTGGATCTCCGATAATTCCCGGACCAGCGCCTCCGCTTCGCTCCGTCTCTGCTTCACCGCCGCGTTATTCCTCCCCGCTTTCATGTGTATGGGAATCACGACGAAGTCGGTTCGTCCGCTTCCGCGGGTGAACTTCATGGCGTGGGGATGCCGGTCCCACTCGAAGTACCGGCGTGAAGTGACGTCGGCGACAGGGACCCGGAAACGCCTGCCCACGGCTCGAATTCGCCGCCGGTTCCAGGCCAGACCCGTGTGTTGGGAGCTATATCGGCGGATCCGTTTGGGGAACAGCCGATACTCCCAGTCATTGCCGGCACGCCGATTCAGGATCCGGAACGCCTCATCCAGCACCCGGTTCGTCATCGAGCCTTCACGTGCATCGGTGTCGTCGATCTCTGAAAGAGCCAACACGTCGAGCCGCAGAACCTCGATCTGTTCCGCCAGCTCCGCCGGATCCCGAGGCACACCGTATCCGTTGGAAGGAGACTTGCGCAGATAGTCCCGGCTGTCGGGCGATCCCAGGGTCTCGATATTCCAGGCGCCGACGCGGATTCGGTCCTGACCCGGGAACGAAGAAGCCGTCACGGCCAGGACGCCGGCCAAAAGCCACAGATTCATGGGGGAATCCTACTCCGCACGTGTGGCGAATGCCGCGCGGAAGTCCGGTAACGGTTCCGCTCTCCGGCTCGGCGCAATGCGGGTGAACCTATTCGGGGATCCGGGTCTCCGGGTGCTCCGCCATGTACCGGCCCTGGCGAACCCCGAAGTTCTCCTGAAGCTGGATGGAGAGTCCGCCGTCGATGACCAGAGCGTGCCCGGTGATGAAGGATGCTTCCTCCGAGCAGAGGAAGACCGCGCCATGGGCGATGTCCTCCGGAGTGCCCAAGCGGCCGACGGGGTACTGATCCTGGAAGTAGGCGTGCCCGGAGGGGTTCTCGTCCCACATGGGCTGGAGCCGCTCCGTCACCATGTGACCGGGCAGAATCGAGTTGACGCGTATCCCTGCGGGGCCGAATTCACAGGCCATCTGCCGGGTCATGCCGATGACCGCGGCCTTGGCCGTCTCGTACACCAGAAACCCGGGAGCCATGAGCAGGCCATGGACCGAAGAGATGTTGACGATGCTTCCGGCGCCGGTCTTGATCATCTCGGGCACCGCAAGCTTGACCGCCCGGTAGATGGCCTTGACCATGACGTTCATTCCGGCATCCCAGTCCTCTTCCGAAACCTGAACGGCACCCCCGGTCCCGGCGGTGGACACGTCAAAAGCGTTGTTGACCAGGATGTCCAGCCTTCCCCACTCCCGAACCGCCCGTTCCACGGCCGCCTGCAGATCTTCTCTCCGGCTGACGTCGGTCCGTAGCGCCAGCGCCGTATTGCCGGCTGCCCGAATCCTCCCGATGTTCCTGCGGGATTCTTCCAGGTCGATGTCGGCGATCAGAACCGAGGCTCCCTCCGCCGCCAGGCCTCTGGCAATGGCCCCTCCCAAACCCTGGGCGCCTCCCGTGACGATAGCCGCCTGGTCCTGAAGTCTTCCCATTCGAAGTCCTCGCTTTCACCTTCCCGCGAATCAGGAGGTGATCCCGATTCCCGCGGCGCGCCTGTAACAGAAGTCAAAGAGGTGTTCCCATTCCAAACGCTGGACCCGGCGGCAGAGCGCCCCGCTGCCCGCGCGGCCTGAGACACAGTCTCGGCACAGATCCACGAAGGCGTAGGGGTCCCAGCGCTCTCCGGAGGTCAACCGTTCGGTATCGGCCCCGCCACCGGCGGTCAGCCGCCCGACGCTCCGAGCCAGGTCCGGAAAGACCGGATGCTCACCGGTCCGGCGAAACCAGTACTTGGCGTTGGGGTAGTCTCCCTCCCGCCGATGCATGATGCCATGCCAGTAGCTTCCGGTAGCCGAGTGAATCGTCTGACTGACGGCGTGGGAACGGTCCAGATGGTCATGGTGAAGCCAGAGGCCGGCAAGACAGGCACGGGCCATTTCCCGATCCACGAGATTCGAATGGGCAAAGGCTCCATCCGGTGTCACCGCATCCAACAGACCCCGAATCCTGGGGTCGGGCCGGCCCGGACCCAGTTCCGGAAGACGTTCCGGGTCCAGCAGCGGGGACAGAATCGGTCCGTAGTCGTCAGGGTGGAGAGTCATGAGATTCAAGTCAATCCCGGCCAGTCCTCGCCCGATCGGGACCGTGCGGAGAGAAAGGCCCGGCGAATTTTCCTGACGACCGGATCGGCGAGCGGACCCTCACCGGCGGCCCGGATATTGGCCCTGGCGTTGTGAATGCTGGTGGTGCCCGCGATGGCGCAATGAACTCCCGGCTGAGACAGGGTGAAGCGCAACGCGATGCCGGGCCAGACCCGAGCCGGATCGCCCTCGAGTCCCAGGTCGTCCAGCGTGAAGCCCATGGACTGGAGACGCGCCATATAGGACCTGGCGTAATTCTGGTAGATGCCCCGCTGATCCGACACGTTTTTCCATGCGGCGTTGGCCAGCGGCCGTTTCGCCAGTACTCCCTGTCCCCCTTCCCGGGTGTGGGGAAGCACCGAATCGATATTGGACTGGTCACAGATGTTTACGGAGGTCTGAATCACGGCAACGTCGGGCAGGCCGGCGGCGTAGGCAGCGGCTTCATTGTCTCCCGAGTAGCCCACGAAGCGGATCTTTCCCTGGTCCCGGGCCCGCACCAGGGCAGCCAGCGCGTCACCCTTTTGAAGCACGGACAGGGGGCAGGAGTGGAGCAGCATCACGTCGATGGCGTCCGTGCGGAGGCGCCTCAGAGCCCGGTCCACCGTGTTGGTCACGAGCCGGGACGACCACTCCCGGCCGCGTGCCCCCTGCACTTCGTGGCCGCACTTGGTGACCAGGACATAGTCCCCGCGCCGGTGACTCACCGCCGCGCCGACGAGTTTTTCCGATCCAGGGTAGCAGGCGGCGGTATCGATCAGGTTCACCCCTTCGTCCAGCAGCGTGTTGAGGAGGCGGGAAACGTCTTGGAGGTCCTCTCCCAAGTAGCCGACCGGAGCCCCTCCGAAACCAAGGGGGGAAACCATAAATCCAGTGTTACCAAAGGGATGGAGTTGCATGGCTGCGTTCCTTATCCGTCGGCCCGGACCCCCGGAAACCATGGCGGTTCAACCGGCGAGCGAACCGATTCTATATGCGGCGGCTCAAACCAGGCAACACAGAGGAGGAGTAAGAATCCAGCAACGAAGCTTCCGGGGGCCAGCCGCGTGCGGATCGTCGCTCCGGTTTACTACAATGCGATTGAATCGCTCAGGAACCGTCGGGCCCATGCAAGCTTACCTGGATCTGCTCCGCCACATTCTCGAGGAAGGGGTCGAGAAGAGCGACCGCACCGGGACCGGAACCCGGAGCGTCTTCGGATATCAGATGCGCGTCGACCTGGCCCAAGGCTTTCCGCTGTTGACGACCAAGAAACTGCATCTCCGGTCGGTGATCCACGAACTCCTCTGGTTTCTGGCGGGAGACACCAACATCGCCTACCTGAACGAAAACGGAGTGAGCATCTGGGACGAGTGGGCCGACCGGGACGGGGATCTGGGCCCGATTTACGGCTACCAGTGGCGCTCCTGGCCGACTCCAAGCGGCCGCCGCATCGATCAGATCACCGGCGTCATCGAGGCCATCCGCACGAATCCCGACTCGCGGCGCCACATCGTGAGCGCGTGGAACGTCGCTGACGTGGACCGGATGAAGCTTCCGCCGTGCCACACGCTGTTCCAGTTCTACGTGGCCGGGGGGCGCCTCTCCTGCCAGCTCTACCAGCGGAGCGCCGACGTCTTTCTGGGCGTTCCTTTCAATCTGGCCAGCTACGCCCTGCTGACCCGGATGATGGCCCAGGTCTGCGGACTGGAACCGGGAGAGTTCATCCATACTTTCGGGGATGCGCATCTTTATCTGAATCACCTGGACCAGGCGCGCCTGCAACTCTCCCGCCGGCCCCGGCCATTGCCCCGCATTCTCGTGAATCCCCGAATCACTTCGATATTCGACTTCCAGTACGAAGACTTCGTGCTGGAAGCCTACGATCCCCACCCCCACATCAGGGCCCCCATATCGGTATGAGGCTGTCCATCATCGCGGCCATGGCCCGGAACCGCGTGATCGGCCGCGACAACCGGTTGCCGTGGCGGCTCCCAGCCGACTGGCGGCGAATCAAACGGCTCACCATGAGCCACCATCTGATCATGGGGAGAAAGACCTTCGAGTCCATCGGCAGGCCATTGCCGGGCCGGATCTCCATCGTACTCACTGGACGGCGCTCCTATGCGGCCGCGGGCGTCCAAGTGGCGGCCTCCCTGGAAGACGCTCTTCGCTTGGCTCAAGGTGACAAAGAAGTCTTCGTCGGAGGCGGCGCCGGAGTCTACCGCCAGACCTTGGACCTGGCCGACCGCATGTACCTGACCCTGCTTCCTGACGATTTCGAAGGGGACACCTATTTCCCTCGTTATGACGAGTCGCACTGGGAGGTCCGCCGGACGGAAGTCCATGAACCGGAAAAAACGGACCCCAACCGCTATACCTTCCTCACCTTGGACAGATTGCGAGACCGGAGCTTTCGTAGAACATGAAGCGAGTCCCCGAGCCGGAGTTGATGGAGGGGCGGGAACAGGCCCGGGCCTACGCCCACGCTGACTTCGAGGAACCGCACAGCCGCTTTCTAAGGCTCCTGCAGGACACGTCGCCGATCCGGGAAGTCGGACCCTGGGTGGTCGACCTGGGCTGTGGATCCGCCGATATCAGCATTCGCGTCGCCAAAGCCTACCCGGACTGTAGAGTCCACGGCGTAGACGCCTCCCGGGCCATGCTCGACTACGGCCGGCAAGCCATCCGGGAGGCCGGCCTGGAGGACAGGGTACAGCTCCATTCGGGATATCTGCCGGGAGTCACCCTCCCCCGGTCCAACTACGACACCATCGTCAGCAACAGCCTGCTCCACCATCTGCCCGACCCCATGATCCTGTGGCGGGAAATCCACCGGCTGTCCCGCCCCGGCAGCGGCATCTTCGTCATGGACCTTCTCCGGCCCGACAGCCGCCGACAGGCGCGAGAGTTGGTGCGGGACTACTGCGGCGACGAACCGGAGATCCTCCAGCGGGACTTCTACCATTCCCTGTTGGCAGCCTACCGCCCCGACGAAATATTCGATCAGCTCCGGGAGGCGGACCTGGAGCATTTGGAAGTGCGGATCGTTAGCGACCGGCACATGGTGGTAGCGGGGCGCGTACCGTGAGGAGCGCCCTCGACGGCAGGATCAGGTAATGACCGGAAGCGGAAAAACGCAAGCGTGCCACGCTCTTGGGAGGGAAGTTCCAAGCGGCCGACTCTCAACTGGTCACGGCGAGTCCTCTCGCGTGGATGCCAACTCGTCCGGTCTGAAGGCGAGGCACTGGAAGTAGTCGTCAATGCGTCTGTACTCCGAATCGTCCGATTCCATGAAGTCTTTAAATCTTCGGATCACTTCGTCCTCGACTTCGGGCGCCGACATTTCGACAAGTTCTTCGTTGGACAGGATCTCCTCGCGATAGACCCTTTCCCAGCCGTATCCCTCGTCCACGAAGAAGTACCCGTCTGATTTCTGTCTGTTGATCGGCGTCTTCTCCATAAAACTCTTTAGCCGATCCACGAACGAACGCTCCCTGCTGCTCTTGCTGTAGAAATTGAAATCCATCTCGACACCATGATGTGTGAATCCCATGTCCCAGGAAAGGGCGCCACGGTGGCCGCCCATGCCCTGCGCGGCGTCAGCCAGGGTAGTGTCCGTCCACACCAACCAGTAAACGGGCCGCGAGGCGTTGTGGGCATACCCCGGCGTAAGGCCCCGGCCTTTTAAATAGTTTGCCACCTTGGACCGCAGTTTCTTCGGATCGTGTCTGGATTGTCTCACCAGCCGGATGAGCGCGGCGCCACAGTCTGTTTCATCCTCCGACACCATCCCGCGGACGCCGTCGTCGCCGTCCTTCTCCAGGACCCGGCGCATCTCCTTCAGGATGGAGCGATGGTCGTCGAGAAGCGCCGTGAAGCCCTCGCCGGCGGCGGGACGGTACCACCTCTCGACCATGTCGAGGTACTGCTCGATGAAGGCCTGCACACTTGGAGA
>JAPOYZ010000327.1 GCA_026706325.1 Candidatus Aminicenantota bacterium | reverse complement strand
GCTCGCGGCCCTCCATCTCCAAGGCCTGCGCGACGACCTGGTCCGGTTCGACCCGGAAGTAACGCTGGGGATCGCTCCGGTGGGGGATCTCCTGACGCTTCAAGATGGTTCCCAACGGGATCAGCCCTTCCAGGATCAGATTCCGGGGCGAGTTCCCAAACCCGTCGAGCCGGATCCGGATAGCACCGAATTCCACCGGCCTGGCGCTTTCCGCGGTGATCAGGACGACTTCCCGGAAAAGGATGCCGGAAGGGGCGCTGCGGCTCATTACCCGGAGATGGATCGGCTCCCCGTGGAACGCTTCCAGGGTGGGAGTCATGTCCCGGTCGTGAACCAGCAGGTCCCGGTACGGCTGAGGAATCACCGAACCCTCGACCCGCTCGATGGCGGGCAAACGGAGTCCCCGCCGGGAGTACGCTTCAGCCAGTGGATCAAGGTCCCGGGGCGCCATGAGGGTTCCAGATACTAGCAGATGCGGCCGAATCCCAGTCCTCCGGCAAGCAAAGTCAAAGAGAGCACGCACAAGGCGTGCCCCTACATCAGGGTGTTAGAATCTTGCGCCATGCTGGATCTCATCGTTCAAGGCGGAATTCTCATCGACGGCACCGGCAATCCTCGCTACAAGGCGGATCTGGGCATTAGCGGAGACCGGATTCAACAGATCGGAGACCTGACCGGCAAGGAGGCCCGGGACCGGATCGACGCCGGGGGGCGGGCCGTCGCTCCGGGCTTCGTGGACGTCCACAATCACTCCGATTCGTGGCTGCTCTCGAACCCCAACTTCGTGTCCAAGACGGCCCAGGGATTCACCACCGAGGTGATCATGGCCGACGGCATCTCCTATGCCCCCGTGGACCGGCATACGGTCCATGCCTGGATCCACTACCTGCGGTCGCTCAACGGACTCAGGCTCGAGGAGTACGAGGGCTGGGAAAGCCTTTCGGATTACATGTCGGTCCTGGATGGCCGGACCGTGCAGAACAGCATTCCTCACATCCCCTACGCCAACGTCCGCGCGCTGGCCTGCGGCTTCGGGCGGCAGGCGCCGGACGATGTCCAGATGGCTCTGATCTTGAGGGAGATCGAGAAGGGAATGGAGGCTGGAGCCGTGGGCATCTCCACGGGGCTCGACTACATCGCCCAGTGCCACGCCTCCACCGACGAACTGGTCCGGGCCTGCAAAGTCATGGCTCCCCAAGGTCTTTATGCGACCCACATGCGCTACAAGATGGGAATCATGGCTGCCCTCGAGGAGGCCGTGGAGATCGGACGGAGAGCCGGGATCCCGGTCCACATTTCCCATCTCAAGGCCGTCGACGAACCCACGGCCGAAGCGGTCCTGAACTACGTCGATCGAGTGGCCACTCAAGAGGTGGACTTCTCATTTGACGTCTACCCCTACCTGCCCGGGTCCACCATGCTCAATTTCCTCATGCCCTACGAGATCTGGGACCAAGGGCCGCTGGCGGCTCTGGACCAGCTCCGGACCCGCAGGTTCCGGGATCGATTGGCGGCGGTGCTGGATGTCCCCCCCTTGGACAACGCCGTGATTGCCTGGACCTCCAGCAAGGGGAACCACCATCTCCAAGGCTCGACCATGGGCGAATACATCGCCCGGCGCGGAGTCCCGCCGGCCGACGCCATTGCCGACCTGCTGATCGAGGAGAACCTGTCGATCCTGCTGGTGTTCCACCGGGGGGACGACTCCATGGTGGAACCTTTCCTGAGCCACAGCCACTACATGATGGGCAGCGACGGCATCTACCAGGAGGGGGGCCTCATCCATCCCCGGCACTACGGGTCGGCCCCTCGCATATTGGGCCCCTGTGTCCGCGACCGGAACCTCTTCTCCCTGGAAGAGGCGGTCCACAAGCTGAGCGGCTACCCGTCCCGCCGTTTCGGGCTGCGGCATCGGGGGGTCCTGAAGGAAGGGAACTTCGCCGATCTGGTGGTTTTCGATCCGGACACGGTCCAGGATAGGGCCACGTACACGGACCCCCACCAGCTCCCGCAGGGAATCGATCACGTGCTGGTCAACGGCGTTCCCGTCGTCCGGCAGTCCCAGCCGGTGGAGCGTCGGAAAGCCCCGCTGCCCGGCCGAGCCCTGAAATTTCACCAGTAGAACTCCTGACAGGAGCGCGAAATGAGTATCGATCCAGAAGTCCATGCGCGAATCTCCGCGGCGGCCGAGGGGCTCTACGGTGAGACCGTCCAACTGATCCGGGAACTGGTGCGGATTCCCAGCGAGAGCCCCAGCTACGCCTACGCCAAGATCTACCAGGAGCGAGGCTACACCAAGCTGTACGACGCTCCCGTGACCCTGGGCGGCGAGAAGAAGGTGGCCGAGCACCTGGAGCCGGTTTTCACTTCGTTGGGGGCCGAGACCTTCATGGAGGCCAAGGAGCCGCTTCGGCCCAATCTCATCGGCATTCTCCCGGGTAGCGGCGGAGGGCGGTCCCTGGCGCTCAACGCCCACACCGACACCGTCCCCACCGGCCCCCACGAGGAGTGGCGCTGGGGCGACCCGTT
>JAPOYZ010000007.1 GCA_026706325.1 Candidatus Aminicenantota bacterium | reverse complement strand
GGGTGCCGAAGGAGCCCGCATAGAGCTTGCACATGTCGTATCCGGTGACGTTCTTGACCACTCTCGAGCCAAAACGCGTTTGGGATCCGTCCGCCTGGATGACACCGATTCCGAGCAAGTAGTCGCGAAGGGTTCCGTGGCCGAATCGAGTTGGTCCACTGGCGTTGGTGGCCACCATTCCCCCCAGGGTCGTCTGCCGGTAGTTGGGCGGATCTATGGGCAGGCACAAGCGGTTGGCCGCCAGCAGTTCTTGCAGTTTCCCCAGGCGACACCCGCTTTCCACCCTTACCACGAGGTCCTGGGGTTCATATTCCGGGATACCGTCCAGACAGGTCGTCGCGAGAGCCAGATCGAAGCGCTTGGGAGGGTTGCCGAGGTCCTGGCGGCTCCCGCCTCCAAAGGGCACCACGGCCCACTGTTGGTCCTGGGCCGTTCGCAGGAGGTCGCTGATTTCCTCTGGTGTCCGTGGAGCGGCGGCCCGGGCGGGCTGCTTCCCCTGTACGGCGAACTCCCCCAGCCGGGAACCGGGAAGGGAGGAGGGAATCTTCCGATGGGCCGGCGGGGTCGGGGGATCCTTGGTCACTGCGCGAATTCGAGATTCTGAATCCGGTCCAACCATGTATGACTCCGTCGTGTGTGAGGCGAGCCCGCGGGCAGAGGCAGACCGGTCAGAACCGCACGAACTCCGGGTCCTTCTCGAACCGGCTGAGGCGATCGCGGCCGTCTTCCGAAAGCGACGACATCTCTCCGCATCCGCGTCGCATGGGGAAAATCTTTTGCGGATTGGCAAGATTGTCCGGATTGAAGACGCGCTTGAGCCGTTCCATCACCTGAAGATCGGCCTCGCTGAAGAACAGCCTCATAAACTCTCTCTTTTCCAAGCCGATGCCGTGCTCTCCGCTCAACGTTCCTCCCACGTCGATGCAACAGCGCAAAATGGCGCCGGCCAGCGCCATAACCTTTTCCCTGGCATCGACCTGGGCGATGTCATAGAGGATGATGGGATGAAGATTGCCGTCCCCGGCATGAAATACATTGGCCATCCGCAGACCGTATTCCCGGCCAAGGCTCTCGATACGGTCAAGGACTTCCGGAAGCTTGCTCCGTGGTATCACGCCGTCCATGGTGTAATAGTTGGGACTGATGCGCCCATAGGCGCCGAAGGCATTCTTTCGCGCCGCCCACAGCTTCTTTCGTTCAGCGGCCGAGCCTGCGACCCGTACCTCCCGGGCCTGGCGGGATCGAATGACCTCCAGGATTTCCTCCAGTTGCTGGTCGATGCCGGCCTCCAGGCCGTCCACTTCGATGAGCAGTACGGCAGCAGCATCCTGGGGAATGCCGGTGCCGTAGACTCCGGCTTCGATCGCCTGAATGGTATTCTTGTCGATCATTTCCAGGGCCGCGGGTACGATGCCCCGCGCAATGATTCCGGAAACCGTCTGGGTTGCTTCCGACACCGAGTCGTAAACCGCCAGGAGCGTCTTCACAGCCGGTGCCGAGTGCAGCAGGCGAACGGTTACTTCGGTCGCGATTCCCAGTGTTCCCTCGGAACCGACGAAGGTTCCCACCAGGTCGTAACCGACCGGGTCTCCCGCTACGGTTCCCAGGCGGTAGACTTCCCCATCCGGCAGCACCGCTTGCAGCGCCAGCACATGGTTGGTGGTTACACCATACTTGAGCGTATGCGGCCCGCCGGCGTTTTCGGCCACGTTCCCGCCAATGGTCGATGCCACCTGACTCGACGGGTCCGGCGCATAGTAGAACTCGTCGGCTTCGACTGCCCGGGTGACGTGCTGATTGACGACTCCCGGCTGGACCTGGGCCATTCGATTCTCCAGGTCGATCTCCAGAATCCGGTTCATCCTGGAGAGCTCCAGGACGATTCCGCCTTCCGCGGCGATGGTTCCACCGCTCAAGCTCGTGCCGGCGCCTCTGGCCAGAAAGGGAATCCCGTGCCGGCGGGCAAGTCTGACGATCTTGAGCACTTCCTGGGTGGAGCTTGGGAAGACTACGAAATCGGGCATGCGGGAGTGGAGGGTCAACCCGTCGCATTCATAGACCAACAGTTCTTCCGGCGTGTCGAGGACCCATTCGCTGCCCAGCAAGGCCACCAGTTCCTTCCGGATCTCAGCCCGCGGGATGCCTGGTTGGGAGGTTGCAACTGCCATGATGTCGCATTATAGCCCAGCTTGGAGGCTGGTATCCTGCCGGTAGTCCTTGGCGGCGCCCTACATTTCGACCCGATTCAGGACGGCCAGGAGGAGAGACAGGGCGATGGCCGCCAGGCTGGCCCAGTAGAGCACCCGCCACAAGAGGTCCTGGGATGATGTTTCTTGCCGTCGATTGGGGTTGGGCAGCGCGAAAGCCAGACCGGCGCCTGCCAACGCGCCCCCAAAGTGGGCGGCGTTGTTGGCTCCGATGAAGATGCCGAAGACGAAGGCATAGATAATCCAGTGGACGAGTTGTTGTTGCAATATCTTCCCCCAGGATCCCCAGCGCCGGGAGAGGACCACTGCCATGGCTATCATTCCAAA
>JAPOYZ010000347.1 GCA_026706325.1 Candidatus Aminicenantota bacterium | reverse complement strand
TCGGACGGCGGTCAAGCTTACCAGTTTCCCTGCGTGGTAGTCTTGACCTTTCCTTGACATTGGCGGCGGCACGGCGGGTTCGGAAGGAGTATACAAATGCAAACAGTCAACGCGGTCTTGCTGGGTCTGGACAATCCCCATTCGATCGCTCATCTGAGAACCCTGGATCAGCTTCCCGAAGTGGACCGGGTCCAGGTCTGGGCCGAAGACGAGAAGTTCATTCCGGACGTCGAGGAAGCGGGGAGCCCGAAAGTGGATCGGGTTTCGACGGATCTGGCGTCGATCCTGGCAGGGGGGGCGCACCTGGCCGTGGCCAGCCCGCGCACCGACCGGAGCCCGGGCATCTGCATCCAGGCGCTGGAGGCGGGGCATCACGTCGTGGCCGAGAAGCCCATCGGAGCCACCGTCGAGGAGATCGGCCGGGTCGTCCAGTCGGCGCGGGACCATGGCCGGAAACTGGGGGTCTTCTACGGGCGGCGTTACAATCCCCTGGTCCGGCAAGTCCGCGACATCATCAGTCAAGGCCTGCTGGGAACGCTCATGTCGGTGGAACTCCGGATGCTCACCACCCAGGTGCGCTTCCGGGATCCCGGCTACTGGCTCTTCAAGAAACGGATCTCGGGGGGAGGCATGCTCTCCTGGCTGGGCTGCCACTACGTCGACAAGATCCGGTTCATCACCGGCGAGGAGATCGTTTCGGTGTCGGCCGAGGTCGCCACCCGGAGCGGCGAGGACATCGACGTGGAAGACGTGGCCGTGCTCTCCTTCCGTCTTGCCTCCGGGACCGTGGGCACGCTCCACGTCGGATTCGTCATGGCCCTGAGCGGCGGGGGCTACCACAACGTCGGGGGTTACGACACCTACGTGGGAGTCAACGGACGTCGGGGACGGCTGTATTTTTCCTCCGCCGGATCCCCCGAGCGGCTCAAGGTGGAGACGGACCATCCCGACTGGTCCGACGCCCCGTGGCGGGAGTTCGAATACACCCTGGCATCTTCTCCGGCGTATGGCGGCGTTCCTGGTGAGCGCTTCGTCCGGGACTTTCTGAAGGCGACGTGGGGTGAGGGGACCGTCCCGGCTTCAGGCGAGGACGCCCTGCAGGTCGCGCGCATCGTGGAAGCGGCCTACGAGTCCAGCGAAACCGGACGCCGGATCCAGGTGGCGCCCGATTGACAATCTCCAGACCTGGGGCGAATCTTGTTCCACGAGATACGCTCATCGTAAACGAGCAGGAACAGAGTCCCGAGAAGCTGGGAAAAGCAGACTCATGAACAAGCAGGGCGCCGCGGTTGTTCTGGCATTGATCTTGGGACTGCCGGGATGCGGTTCCCAGGAATCGGCCATGGACTCCAAGGTCGAGTCGGTACCGGCCTCCGACATCCAATTTCCCGACTCGGTGTTTCGGATCACTCTGGGCCTCACCGATTCGGAGCCCCGGGACTGGTCGGGGAAACTCCGCCTCCAACCGGGCCAGAAGGCGGAACTTGTGCCCGAGCATTTTCGCGCGGGCGTCTACCGCCACGACTTCGGCGCCGGCTGGCGCACCATCGTCGACCCGAAGATCCCCAACGACCGGCTCACCGGGCCCGACAGCTGGCTGGCGCACACGACTTTTGACTGGATTCGCTACAAGGACCGGGCCCGGATCCGGCACCCCAGCCTCTTTGTTCGGCTCTGGGACAATCCGGGCGAGGCGCCGTTCCAGGTCCGCGCCGGAGGACAGGACTTCTCCGTCGGACCGGCGGAGCTGCCGTTGTTTCAGCCCAAGTCCCGGCTGGCAGATCGAGTCCGGGTGGAACGGGTGCCGCCGGCGGCCCAGGTCGCCCGGGAACGGGTCGGACAGCAGGACTATCCCGCCCTCATGGCCTCGCCTTCGGGAGACCTCTGGGCCGCTTGGCAGGAGTACGAAGAGCGTTACGACGACTCGATCTGTGTCCGCCGCAAGCAGGGAGACGCCTGGGGACCGGTCTGGGTCCTGGCCCGCGAAGCGGACGTGTTTCGGACTGCTCTGGCTCATGACTCGGACGGCGGGGTCTGGGCCATCTGGTCCATGCAGGTGGAGGGAAACTGGGATCTCTACGCCCGCCGCCACGACGGCGAGGGCTGGTCCGGTCTTCACCGTTTGACCCGGGAGCCGGGTCCCGACATCTATCACCGGGCCGTTGCCGACAGTTCGGGGAACCTCTGGTTGGTCTGGCAGAAGGTCATGGAAGGACGGAGCCAGATCGTGGCGCGGAGTTTCGACGGGTCCGGCTGGAGCGAGACGGTCCAACTCAGCGCGGGCGAATCCGCCGAAGGGAACAACTGGAACCCCTCGGTCGCCGCCGGCCGGTCCGGGTCGGTGGCCGTGGTCTGGGACGGCTACGGGGCGGGGAACTACGACGTCTACCTGAGACGGTTCTCCGCCGGCAAATGGCAGCCGGTCCAGGTGGTGGCGGGGACCGAGCGGTTCGAGGCCGCCCCGACGGTCGCGGTGGACCAGCAGGACCGGATCTGGGTGGCGTGGCACGAGTCGGGCCCCGAGTGGGGCAAGGATACGGGCCG
>JAPOYZ010000434.1 GCA_026706325.1 Candidatus Aminicenantota bacterium | reverse complement strand
CTGGGAGGAGCGAGCCGGGTACCTGAGGAGTGGTCCTCGAACCAGCCGGTGCCGTCATTCCGGTAGAGGGTATTGGTCTCGTTGAGGAGGTGCGTCATGAACAGGTCTTCGTCGCCGTCGTTGTCGAAGTCCGCCGCGTCCACGCCCATGCTCGACTCCGCCTTGCCGTCCTTGTTGAAGGCGCACCCGGCCAGCAACGCTTCGTTGCTGAAGGTTCCGTTCTTCTGATTCATCCAGAGATGATTGGGCCGCTGGTCGTTGGCCACGTAGAGGTCGATCCAGCCGTCCAGGTTGAAGTCGGCCGTGACCACCCCCAGGGAACCGTTGTATTGGCGGGCGATCTGGGACGGGGCCGACACGTCCTCGAAGGTCCCGTCGCCCCGGTTGCGAAACAACTGGTCCGGGACCGGCTCGTAACTGAGCGGACCGCAGTAATCGACGCGCCCCGTGATGCCGAAACAGTCCTTGGTGTAAGAGAAACTGAAGTTGACGTAGTTGCCCACGAACAGGTCGAGCCAGCCGTCGCGGTCGTAGTCCACGAACGCGGCGCTGACGCTCCAGCGGGGCGCGGCCTCTTCCGGCAACGCGGCCTCGCGGAAACTGCCGTCCCCATTGTTGCGAAACAGCTGGTTCCGCCCGAAGTTGGTGACGTAGAGGTCGATCCAGCCATCGTTGTCGACGTCGGCCACGGCCGCCCCCATGCCGTATCCGGTGGCCACAATTCCGCTGGCTTTGGTGACGTCGGTAAAGCGCAGGACGCGGCTCCCGTCCGCCCGGACCTCCAGGTCGTTTCGATACAGGCGGTCTCTCGGGGGCAACGGGACCCGCGGCGGAAAAAGGGCGTCCTGGAGAGCCTTCCCCGGTCCCAGCATGGTGCCCTGGACGATATAGAGGTCCAGATCTCCGTCGTTGTCGTAATCGAACAGGGCGCCGCCCGATCCCACCACCTCGCAGAAATACTTCTCCCCCGACATCCCGTTGAAGTGGACGAAATCGATCCCCACCGCCTGAGTTTCGTCCGTAAAGACGCCGGAAGCGGAGACCACGACACCAGACATGAAGAACAGGCACAGCATCAAGAGACCCACGCCTGAAACGGGCGTCCGCTGGTCATCTTGGGCTCGGCGCCGTCCCCTTTGCCGGCTCATCATTTCGTCACCGCTGCTCCACTACCCCGATCGAGAACCGTATACCGGTCGACGGGCAGGCCGGTCCATTCCTCAATGAGTCCGTCCGTCCAGTAGGCGCGGACCTTCACCACCCGCAATTCGTCTCCGAGTCCGAAGAGCAGCCTGGGATCGTTGGAAGAGGCGTAGCTCCCGTCGGTGCGGACGCGCCGCCACAGGGTCCGGCCTCCGGCGAGGAACACGCCGACTCGAGTCCCCAGCAGGTCCCGCTTGAGCCGCCGGTCCATCAATCGCAGTCCCAGCCAATGGCGCTGCTGCCCCGCGTGGTTGATCAACAGCCGCGCCCGCCCGTTGTTGTTGGCCACCAGGAGGTCCGTGTCGCCGTCGTTGTCCACGTCCCCGAAGGCACCGCCCCGGCTCACTTCCGACAGCTCGAACACCGGGCCGGCTCCGCGGGTCACGTCCTCGAACTGTTCCCCTTCCAAGTTGCGGAAGATCTGATTGGGCTGATGAAGCGGGTAGGGGTCATTTTTCTTGGCCAAGACCTCGATGGTGGAGACATGGCCGTTCAGTGCCAAAACATCCAGCCAGCCATCGTTGTCGTAGTCCAGAAAGGCCGTTCCGAATCCGGTGAAAGGGAAGCTGGGGGGAGCCAGTCCGATCCCCGAGGACTGGTCCTCGAACCAGCCGTTGCCGTCGTTCCGGTAAAGGGTGTTGGTCTCGTTCCGGAGATGCGTCATGAACAGATCTTCGTCGCCGTCGTTGTCGAAGTCCGCCGCGTCGACGCCCATGCTCGACTCCGCCTTTCCATCCTTGTTGAAGGCGCAGCCGGCCAGCAACGCTTCGTTGCTGAAGGTTCCGTCTTTCTGATTCATCCAAAGGTGATTGGGCCGTTGGTCGTTGGCCACGTAGAGGTCGATCCAGCCGTCCAAATTGAAGTCGGCCGTGACCACACCCAGGGAACCGTTGTATTGGCGGGCGATCTGGGACGCCGCCGATGCATCCTCGAAGGTCCCGTCTCCACGGTTGCGAAACAACTGGTCCGGGACCGGCTCGTAACTGAGGGGCCCACAATAATCGACCCGCCCGGTCGAACCGAAACAGTCCTTGGTATGAGAAAAATTGAAGTTGAGATAGTTGCCGACGAAGAGATCGAGCCAACCGTCGCGATCGTAGTCCAAAAACGCCGCGCTGACGCTCCAGCGGGACGCGGCCCCTTCCGGCAATGCGGCCTCACGGAAGCTGCCGTCGCCGTTGTTGCGAAAAAGCTGGTTCCGCCCGAAGTTGGTCACGTAGAGATCGATCCATCCGTCATTGTCGATGTCGGCGGCCGCCACTCCCATGCCGTATCCGGTGGATTCGATGCCGCTCTGCTGCGTGACGTCGGTGAAGCGCAGTTCCCGGCTCCCGTCCTCCCGGATCTCCAGGTCGTTTCGATACAGGCGGTCTCTCGGGGGCAACGGAACCTGGGGCGGAAAGAGGGCGTCCTTGAGAGCCTTCCCCGGCCCCAGCATGTTGCCCTGGACGATATAGACGTCCAGATCTCCGTCGTTGTCGTAATCGAACAGGGCGCCGCCGGACCCCACCATCTCGCAGTAGTACTTCTCCCCCGACATCCCGTTGAAGTGGACAAAATCGATTCCGACCGCCTGAGCCTGGTCGCTGAACAGGACCGTGCCGGAGTCCGATCCGGCCAGAGGTGACAGGGTCGCTAGCAGGAAATGGGCCGCGAAGAACCCACGCCAACGACGGGAGGTGTGTCGAAGACCAGCACTCACGCCTCATCCATCTTTCGGTGGAGCGCCTCGCAGTCGGCGATGTCCACCCGGAGTCCCCCGCTCGTCCAGGCAGGCAACGGTGGCAGGGGTTCCCGTTCATCGTCGATTCGCGTGTCCTCACCAAGGACACGCCCGAGCCCCGCCTCGGCGAGAACGGGCATGGTGGTGCCGCGCCGCGCCGCTTCCTCCCGCTGCCGTTGCGTCACCCTATCGTCGATGTTGAAGGGCGTCGTCATTTGAAAAACATACCCGCTAAATCTTGGAAGCGTCAACCGAAACGGCCTGCGTCTCATGCTATGATTCGGGGATGAGCCAAAGACTGAAGGTGTTGTTTCTTCCCCTACCTGGTTTGTTCGAGCGCTGGGGATCCGACGTGGTCGCCGCCGTGACCAAGAATCACGATCTGCGCATCGCCGACTACGACAAGCCTTTGGCCCCCCAGTTCGAAGGCATCGACGCCGTCATCGATCATGGCGGATCGGTGGGAACCCGCGAGATGGTCGATATCGCGGCGTCGGGCAAGGTCCAGCATTGGCAGATCCTGGGGACCGGCTTCGACCACTTCGACCTCGAATACTGGAAGGCCAAGGGCATGCCGACCTCCAATTGCCCGGGAGCCTTCAGCGCCGTGGCCCTGGCCGACTGCGCCATGATGTTCATTCTGATGCTGGCCCGCAGGTACCAGGAATCGAAGGAGGTCCTGAACAGCGGCAAACTCTACCGGCCCATGGGCGCCGAGATGGAGGGTTGGAAGCTGGGCATTCTCGGCTTGGGGGCCAGCGGCATCGAGCTGGCGAGACGCGCCCCGGGTTTCGGGATGAAGACTCTGGCCATCGACATTCGCGACGTCGGCCCCGATGAGGTGAACGAGCTGGGGCTGGAGTTCGCCGGGAAGCCGTCCGACATGGACGACGTCATCGCCCAATCGGACATCGTCTCCCTGCACCTGCATCTCAACCAGGAGACCCGGCACATCATCGACGAGCGCCGGCTGAAGCTGATGAAGTCGTCCGCTTTCCTGATCAACGTCTCACGCGGAGAGCTGGTGGACGAGGCCGCTCTGGAGCGGGCCCTGGTGGAAGGCTGGATCGGCGGCGCCGGAATCGACGTCTTCAGCCAGGAACCGCCTGATCTGTCCGATGCCATTTTCCGATTGCCGAACGCCGTGACGACGCCTCACATTGCGGGGGTGACCGACGGCACCGCCCGCAAGCGGGCGGCGTGCGCGGCCGAGAACCTGGACCGGATCGCCGCGGGACTGGAGCCGCTGTACCGGATCGACCAGTGACGGTCTC
Organism: Candidatus Aminicenantota bacterium; assembly: GCA_026706325.1. Lineage (GTDB taxonomy): Bacteria > Acidobacteriota > UBA6911 > RPQK01 > JAJDTT01 > JAJDTT01. The sequence goes on along the minus strand of JAPOYZ010000434.1, from coordinate 19,779 downwards.
CGAGCCGACAGCCCCTGTCGGTTGTCGTCGCCGAATGACAAGCGTGGCTCCTTCCTATTCCGCTTCCGCAAACAGTCCGGCCGCCGGCAACCGGACCGAAAACCAGTCGTCCCCTTCCTCAAACGAGATCCGTCTCTGAAACGACGCCGGGGTTCTCCGGATCTCCCGGCAATGGGACAGGTACTTGCCGATCTTCAACCGGAGCGGAATGTGCCGGACCGACCGTAGCTTCAGCTTCGCGGGCGCAAGCAGATCCCTGAAGTCCTCCAGCGAATAGTAGGCCACGTGTCCGGCCGACTCCCGTTCCGCGGCGGCGAACACGTCGTTGAGCATCGCTTGAAACCGCCCGGCTTCGGGAAGCGCCTCGACGATCAGATAAATTCCCTTCTTCTTGAGAATTCTCCTGACTTCCCGAAAATGGGCCGCCAGATCGGGATAGTGGTGGAGCGAGAATCGGCACACGGCAGAGTCGAACACGGAATCGGCAAAGGGGAGTTCCGACTCCGTCGCCACGACGAATTCGATGCCCCCGGTCCGGTCCAGTTCCCTGGCCCTGGCGATGACCTTGGGAGAGATGTCGAGTCCGCACACCGCGGCTTGCGGGAAGAGCCGCCTCATGTGCGACGCGACGATTCCGGTACCGCACCCGATGTCGATCAGCTTGGACCCCGGCGAGACCGGAAGCGATTGGAGCAGTCGCCGGGTCTGTTCGTCATCCTGGATGGAAGGCGGCGAAACGTCCCGGTAACGGTCCAGCTCGGCTTCGAAAAAGGTCCGGCTTCGCTTGCGGATCTCCCCGGCCGTGCGGGGGTCGAGGGGTTCAGCCACTCTGTTGTCGCCCTCGTCTGGTCACGGCCTTCAGCGGGGTATGAACGGCCGCGATCGATCCTGCGGCACCAGGTCGCGGCACCCGTCCGGCGTGATCACCAGGGAGCGCTCCATCTGGAGCGAACCGACGCCCGGAAGGAACATGGAGGCCTCCAGGTTCAGGACCATGTTCTCTTCCAAGGGCATGTCCGAGGCCACGTCGACGCAGTCGTCGCTCACCCGCAACCCGTTGTCGGCCACGACGGTGGGATAGTCCCGGACGTCCAGGCCGACCCCGTGGCCATGGGGATAGGACGCGGTCAATTCCAGCTCTTCCAGGATCTGAAACATGGCCGTCGTGACGGCCGAGCAACGGACGCCCGGCTTCATCGCACCGACCCCCGCGGCAACGCATTCCCGAACCGCTTCGAACCGGCGCATCAGCGGATCGGACAACTCCTTCAGGGCGAACGTGGTCCCGGTGTCCGAGAAGCAACGCCGGTAGATGCACCCGAAGTCCACCATCATGACGTCGTCCTCTCCCAGCGCGTAGTCCGGCTCGGTGGCCATGCCCAGCCCGCCGAGGCCGATGCAGAAGTGGTCGAAGTCGGCGCCCTCCCGGGCCGCCAGGACCCGGTAACGGTCATTCATCTCTCCCAGAGTCGTGCCCGGCCTCGTCTCCGACAGGACCTGAAACCCGGCCTGCTCGTTGATCTCCGCCGAACGGGTCAGAAGGCCGACCTCATAGTCATTCTTGACCATTCGAATCAGCCGGATCAGGTTCGATGCGTCGAGCAGTGCGGCTCCGGGAAGCGCCTGGGCCAGCTCCTCCTTCCGGTCGGCAGTCAAGGCTTCCATTTCCACGCCGAGGCGTCCCCCGGTCAGGCCTCTGCCTTCCAGGATGTGCAACAGCGCCTCCAGGGAACTGGACGCCCGCGGCGGCGCCAGCAAAAGGTCGTGGATCCGGCGGTAGTTGTCCGGCAGCTCGTCGGAGGTGATTGCGTCGTCCACACCCGAGTCGCCGAAGACATGGAGGTCGCGGACCCAGAGGTCGGCGGCGTTGACGGCGAAGAGAGGATTTAGCACCAGGGCCGGCTCCCCTTCAAGGGGGAAGACCGCGTAGCCGGGTAGCGCGAGGCTGGCCGGGGCTCCCGGCTGCAGCATGTAGCCCCGAATGGTGGGGTCGAGCCAGCAGAAATATCCGGTGAAGTAGGTGATGTTCAGATGGGAGGCGGCGACCAGGGCGTCGAGGCCGCACTCCCGCATGAAGCTCCTGGCCCGCTCCTGGTTGAAGAACATGTTCACGGCTCCGGGAGTTTCGGATAGGACCTGACGAAACGTTACTTCACGTTCCGGGTCCACGAACGGCCGATCTCTTCCAGGGACCGGCCCTTGGTCTCAGGCACCATCTTCCATCCGAAAATGACGGCGAAGATACAGACCGCCATGAAGATCCAGAACGCGTACGCCTCGGTCCCCAGGTCCTCTTTGAAGTAGGACATCATTGGGGGCAACACCTGAGCGCCGAGATAAGCCGACACCCAGAGGCCCAGCGCCGCCACTTGCATGGCCTTGGCCCGCAGGTGGGTGGGAAAGATCTCGGACATGATCAACCAGGCCAGAGGCGCCAGGCTGATGACGTAGCCTCCCACCACCAGGAACATGGTGAGCAGGAGAAAGATCCCGGCCATATCGTAGTAGAAGAAGATCCCCATGAGCAGGAAGCCGACCGCCATGGCGGTGGTCCCCGTCATCAACAATGGGCGTCGGCCGTAACGATCGACGGCCCAGAGTCCGATGCAGGTCCAGGTCAGGTTCCAGACGTTGACGATGATGGACTGCAGGATGGCGTCGGAGATGTTCTCGAATCCCGCCCGCTGAAAGATGAGCGGGGTGTGAAAGAGCAGCGGACTGGTCCCGCTCAACTGTTGCAGGACGGCCAGGGTCAGGGCAATGAGGAGGGCCGTCCTCATGCCCGGCTTGACCAGATCGCGGAAACGCCCCAATTTCTCCTTCAGCGACCGGGCGATCTCCTCCAGCTCCGCAGTGGCGTATGCGCTTCCGCCGATCCGGGTCAGCACCGCCCGGGCCTCCTCCTTCCGATTCACCTGGGCGAACCATCTGGGGCTCTCTGGGACGAACGCCAGGCCAATGAGCAGAATCACGATGGGGACCATCTCGGACGCGAACATCCAGCGCCACGAACCGATCAGGGAGAGGTAGTAGGAAACGATGATGGAGGACAGCGAACCGACGACGATAGCCACCTGGTTGACCAGAACCAGCCGCCCCCGCATCCGGGCCGGAGCCACCTCGGCGATGTACATGGGGGAGATGATGGAGGCCAGGCCCACCCCGACGCCGCCCACGATCCGGAAGATGTAGAACTCCGTCATGTTCCGGGGCAGCGCGGTTCCGATGGCCGAAACCCCGAACAGGATCGCGCAAAAGACGAGGGCCTTCTTTCGTCCCCAGCGATCGGTGAGGCCGCCTCCGAAGAGGGGACCGAGGATGCAGCCGATGACGGCGCTGCTGACGGCGAATCCCAGCCAGAACGGGCTCAGGGCGAACTCTTCCTTCAGGAAGAGGCTGGCGCCAGCGATTATGGAAAGGTCGTATCCGAAGATGAAACCGCCGACGGCGGCCACCAGAGCCACACCGTAGAGATATCGTGTTCGTATCATGGGTGAGGAGTATAAGCAGTCCGCTGGTGAAAGTCCCGTAGCGCGCCGGAGGCCGGGTCCGTACCCGTTCGCCAATGCTTTTTGCCCAGGACGAGGTCAGGCGGTTTCGGTAGCATGTCGACGCAAAATGGTGGGCGAATCCGTTTCGGCTGATCGACGGATCCAGCAGCGGCCAGACATCGCGAATCCGCCAATCGTGAACACCGCTATCACGGAGAATCGTCAATCCTCCCCGATGCACGTTGGTTTTTCCGGCTTGGTTGGGACGTCAGGCAACAATCGAGGCATCGTGGCTACAACATCGATGAACCTGATTAAAGATGCTCGGGCGATCCCGGAAGCATTGGCCCGAGCAATCGTGGCAAACGGATCATCGATTGCCAGAAAGCTGGCGTCCTCTGTCGAGGATGAAGAACGGCTGGGCTTTGCGCGGGCGGTCGTATTTGGCGTGGTGTCTGCGTATTGGAAGGAGCTGCAGACGGTGTCCGGCCGTGATTGGCCGTTGTGCGAACTGCAGGCCGATGTCGGTGTCTCTTCAGTACCGTCGGAGGCCGAAGGACAGGCAGAGAGCATCGGAAGGGCTGCGGCCAGGCTGGATGTCCTGGACGCCAGCTACATGATTGGAGTGCTGTACACCGGAATGATGCCGGCCAGGTACCGGGCGCGGCTGGGGGCCTATTACACGCCGCCGGCGTTGTGCGAGCGGCTGTTGGACATGGCAACGGAGGCCGGTGTCGATTGGCGTTCTGCGAGAGTACTCGACCCAGCCTGTGGCGGAGGCGCATTCCTGGCGCCGTTGGCGCGGCGCATGGCGGAAAGCCAGAAAGCAACTTGCCCCAAGATCGCGCTCAAGAACATTCGCCACCGATTGAACGGGTTCGAGCGGGACCCGTTTGCGGCGTGGATGTCTCAAGTGTTCCTCGATGTGACGCTCGAAGACCTATGCAGCGAGGCAGGGGTACGGCTGCAATCCCTGGTGCAAGTGTGTGACAGCCTCGAGCAAGTACCCACGAGTGAGGGCTTTGACTTGGTGGTCGGCAATCCGCCTTACGGACGCATCAAACTGTCGCCTGAATTGCGCAAGAAGTTTCGGCGCAGCCTCTACGGCCATGCGAACCTCTACGGAGTGTTCACTGATTTGGCGCTGCGCTTCACGCGGTCGGGAGGGGTCATTGCATGCGTGACCCCGACGAGCTTCCTTGCCGGGAAGTACTTCAAGGCGCTACGCGGTTTGCTTGGTCGGGAAGCGCCGCCGGTGAGTATTGACTTCATCGGGGAGCGCAAGGGCGTCTTCACCGATGTGCTGCAGGAAGCGCTGTTGGCGACGTATCGATGCGGTGTCGATCCAGGTGTTGGAAGGGTTCACTACACCTCGGGGAGGCCGGACGGCTCAATCAAAACGACCTCCGCAGGGGCGTTCAAACTGCCTGAAAACCCGGACCAGCCGTGGCTGATGCCTCGAACTGAAGCCCAAGACGCGCTGGTGAGTAAAACTAGCAAGTTGCCGTACCGATTAGCCGATTATGGCTACACCGTGAGCACTGGACCTCTGGTGTGGAACCGGCACAAGCCAAGTCTACGGAACCGACCGGGAAAAGGGCGTTATCCGTTGGTCTGGGCAGAATCGGTACGATCGGAAGGCGTATTCGAGTTCCGGGCAGAAAAGCGAAATCACAAGCCGTATTTCGAGCCGAAGGCCGATGAAAACTGGGTGGTCACAGATTTCCCCTGTGTGCTGTTGCAAAGAACGACAGCGAAGGAACAATGCCGGCGCTTAATTGCGGCAGAGCTGCCGACAGCTTTCATCGAGAAACACGGTGCCGTCGTAATCGAGAACCACCTGAATATGATAAAGCCGCTTGACGGCGCGCCGCGGGTGGCGCCGGCGGCGTTGGCCGTCCTGTTGAACAGCAACGTGGTCGACCAGGTATTCCGATGCATCAACGGCAGCGTGGCGGTGTCGGCCTATGAACTGGAAGCGTTGCCGCTGCCGCCACCGGGAGATTTAAAGAGAATTGAACATCTAGTGAAGAAGCGTGCAACACGCGAGACGCTGGAACGCGCGGTGGAGCGTCTATACAGCAACGGGACCGGGTGATGCCATTACCGCCGTTGTTGCCGGTCCCCGAAATCCACGAACGGCTGCAAACGATTTTTCCCAAGGGAACAGCGAATCGAAACTATGTGACCCAATCTTCGAAAAGATTCTCCGGTAACCAGTCCTGGAGACCTGCCGGTAACAACAACTCCTGTTTCAGGCGGCAGAGACGAAACATCGCTGGCGTCCGCTTCTTCCAGAGTTGATTCTTCCATCAATTGAGGCCGCTGTTTCTGCGGCGCCGACTCCAAGTACTCGACTTGATCTGAATTCAGTCCGTCAATGATAATCACCCCGTTCTGCGGGCTGGACGACAGGCTCACCGAGTCGCCGTCGATCGATTCGCGATTCTGATCGATACTAGTTCCCAACCAGGAGGAAACGGAATGGAATGGGTAAGGAATCTTGACCATGTGGCGGTCACCGTCAGCGATCTGGACCGCTCGCTTCGCTTCTACTGCGACGTGCTCGGATTCAAGGAGGTGGAGCGGCACCGGCTGGAAGGGAAGGAAATCTCCCAGATGGCGGCCAAGGAGAACGTGGTCATGCAGGTGGTCCGGCTGGCGATTCCGGAGACCCCCGGCATTCTGGTGGACCTGCAGCTTTACATCGAACCCCCGGGTGAAAACTCCAATGCCGTTCTGGGCATGGCCAATCAGGGACACTTCTGCTTCGGGGTGAAAGACATGGATCGAGCCTACAGGGAGCTCACCGAAGCGGGGGTGGAGTTCATCTCCGAACCGGTGGTCTTCGACCTGGGAGACGATTGGGAGTACGGAGCCCTCAAGGTGGTGTTCTTCAAGGACCCGGATGGATTCGTGCTTGAATTGATGGAGTTCACCGACTGAAAAGGGGGCTCGGACAAGGATACGGACAGGAGAGCGCACGATTATGGCCAGGTATTCGGAAATCGGGGGACAAACCGCGTTGGTCACCGGGGGTGGACGCAGCATCGGCCGTGCCATCGCCCTGCGCTTGGCACGGGAAGGGGCGCAGGTGGCCGTGGCGGATATCGACCGGGACGGCGCCGAGTCCGTTGCGGCGGAGATTCGCTCCGTGGGCGGCGAGGCGGTGGGCCTGCAGGCGGACGTGACCTGCTCCGGCGACGTCGACGCCATGATCGCCGCCACGGTGGAGGCCTTCGGCAAGCTGGACATCTTGGTGGCCAATGCCGGAATCGGCATCGTCGCACGCCTGATCGACACCGACGAAGAGAGTTGGGACCGGCTCATGGCGGTCAACGCCAAGGGGGTCTTCCTTACCTGCACTGCAGCGGCCCGGCAGATGATCGAACAGGGTCATGGCGGACGGATCGTCATCAACGCCTCGGGGGCCGGAAAGATCGCGCCGGGGAAGAACACGCCGCTGGGCGCCTATGCCGCCAGCAAGCACGCGGCCATCGGGTTTGGGAAGCAACTGGGTCTGGAACTGTCCGACCACCAGATCCTGGTCAACAGCATCTGCGGCGGCATCATCGATACGCCCATGTGGGACCTGATCGACCGGGAAACGGCCAAGATTCTGGACGTTCCCGAGGGTTCCGTGAAGGCGGGAGCCGTGGACAGCATTCCGCTGGGCCGAATTCAGCAACCGGAGGACATGGCCAACGTGGTGGCGTTCCTCTGCTCCGACGACGCCGGGTACATTACGTCCAGCGCCATGAATGTCGAGGGCGGGTTGCTGCCGTATTGATTGTCTTGGGAAACATGTCGGGGACTTGGAGGGGGGACTGTTAGTCCCCAATTCTTCAGGTGCTCATTCCGGCGCGAGTCCGTTGGATCGTTGAGCTGGTGTTACTCTGGAGTCCGGCGACAAGAATGTCGCCGCTCCCAATCGGCGGCAGGAATGCCGCCGCTCCCAGTCGGCGGCAAGAAAGTCGCCGCTCCGTGCCGCTCCTTACGCCAACAGATCGGCTAGGTCGGCGGCGCTTACCTCTCCACTTTTTACGACCGTCTTGAGGCGGCCGCGCTCCAGGAGGGCGATCCGGTCGGCGACGGGGACCACGTGGTTCATGTTGTGGTCGATGTAGAGGATGGCCAGCCCTCGTTTCCTGGCTTGAGCGATGGTTTCGTGAACCCGGCGGACCTCCCTTACGGATAGGGAGGCTACGGGCTCGTCCAGAATCAGCAGGCGCGATTCGAAGTGAACCGCCCGGGCGATGGCCAGGGTCTGGCGCTCGCCTCCCGACAACGAGGCCGCCGACTGGTCGGGAGAATGGACACTCTCCAAGCCGAAATCCTGGAGCCGTTCGAGACAGATTTTTCTCATGGCGCTCCGGTTCAGGACCTTCACGCCGCGAGACTTTCTCCTCAATTCCTGACCCAGGAAGAAGTTCCGCCACAGGCTCAACTGGCCGATGATGGCCAGATCCTGGTAGACGGTCTCGATTCCGCGCCGGCGGGCCTCCCGGGGAGACTCGAAACGGACCTCCTGGCCTCCGACCTTCATTCGTCCCGAGGTCGGCTTCAGATAGCCGCTGACGATCTTGACCAGCGTGGATTTCCCCGCCCCGTTGTCTCCGATCAGCGCGACCACTTCGCCGGCACCCAGAGAGAGGGTGACGTTTTCCAGCACATCCACTTCGCCGTAGGTCTTGGAGATCTCCAACAACTCCACGACCGGTGGCCGTTCACCCTTTGGCAGGTTCACGAGCTTCTCTCATCCCCACGGCGGGCCTTCTCGGCCCGGGCGTTGATCACTGCCACGACCAACAGCAGGACGCCGATCAGCCCCGTGTAGTATTCCCCACGGGTCCCGACCAGGATGAGGCCGGTCTTGAGGGCCCCCAGGATCAAGGTTCCCAGCAGCGTCCCCAGGATGGTGCCGCGAACCCCGAACAGAGAGGTGCCCCCCATGACCACGGCCACGATGGCCAGCAGATTGTAGTTCTCGCCCGAACTCACGCCGGACGACCCGAAATCGGCCAGTTGAAGACAGCCGGCCAATCCGGCCAGCCCCGCGCACAGGGCAAAGTTGGTCACCTTGACTCTGGAGACGGGCACGCCCATGGCCCGCGCCACGCTTCCGCCCGCGTGCCCGGCCGCCCGGGTCCAGTTTCCGTAACCGGTCCGCTCCAGGACGAACCAGAGGATGGCTCCCGCGACCAGCATCCAGAGGAACGGGGCGCCCACGGGCGTGGCCGGCACGTCCTCACCCATGAGGCGGATCACCGGACCCTCCCGGCCATAGAGTTGGACCGGATAGCCGCCCGCCAGGATCCGATTCAGGCTGGTGACGGCGAACAACATTCCCAAGGTCACGATCAACGACGGGATTCGGGCCAGCGTGGTCAACAGTCCGTTGATCAGACCCACCAAGAGCACACCGATCAGGGCCAATCCCAGGGCCGGCGCCGCCGGCCAATCCAGATCGGTCATCAATCGGCCCATGAGGATGGGCGCCAGGGCGAAAGTCTGTGAGACCGAGAGGTCGAACTCCCCGCTGATCATGAGCAGGGTCACGCCCAGGGCCACCATGCCCAAAGATGCCGAGAGAGCGGCCAGAGCGCTCAGTTGGGGGAAGGTCAGGAAGTTTCCGCCCGAAAGGATCTGGAACAGAAGTCCCAGAGCCAGCAAACCCACCAGGGGACCCGACTCGGGTCGGCGGAGTGTCCGGATCAAGAGTCTGTTCGCTTCCTTGTTCCTACCTATCCCAGGATGCCTTGATTGAACAGATCCTCCACCTGGTCGATGTTGGACCGGTCCACGAGCAGCCGGCCCGGATCGACGAACGGCGTTTCGAGGATTCCGTGCCTGATCTTGAGATAGAGGGCGACCATGGTGTAGTAGGCTTGGAGGTAGGGTTGCTGGCTCAGGGTCAGGGTGAGAGCCCCCTCCTTCACACTCCGGATGGTGACCGAATCCAGGTTCCAGCTCACGACCGGGATGTCCATGCCCACGTCCGCCTTGGCCCGCGCCGCCGCCGATCCCGTCAGTGAATCCCAGCAGACGATACCTCGGGTCTCGGGGTGCGCCGTCAGGTAGACCTTCATGAGCTGAAAGTTCTGGGCCGGGTCCAATCCCACCGGGAACAGCTCGATCCGCTCCCGGGCCCATCCAGCTTCGGCGAACACCTTGAGATAGGCGTTCTGGATGACCAGGTGCTCCGGAGAGTCCGGGAGACCGTTGAACAGAACCACCGGATCGCCGGGCTCCAGATGTGCCAGGAACACTTCTCCGCTCCGGCGGGCGGCTTCAAATTTGTCCAGTCCCACGGCCGTCTCCGACAACCGCACGATTCTGGGATCTTCCGAATCTGATCCTTCGAAGTTGTTGAAGAACTGGATGGCGATTCCGCGATCCAGGGCCTGGCGGGTGACCTCTTCGAACTCCCGTCCCCGGTAGTCGATGGCGATCCCGTCCGGAGACCCGGCGATCACTCCCTGGATCAGCGCATTGATGTTGGCCAGGCTGAACTCTTCGGGCGCGGCGTAGGTCACGGCCGTCCCGGCCAGGTCCCGTCCGGCGGCCCGGGCGCCCCGGGCGATCAGGTCCCAGAAGGGATTGTTCAGCACCGCTCCCACGACGGAAATGCGGATCTCTTCCCGCTGGCCGTCTGGCTCGGCCTCGGTGCAGGCGGAAAGCAGAGCGGCCGCCGAGACGGACCCGCCCAGCAGAAGGTCGCGGCGCTTGAAGCGGTCTCCGGATCGAGTTGGGGAGATCCGTTCGGACGGGATTCCGGACCGGCTCAGACCAACTCCTTGAGGGGCACTCCGGTCATGTCGTCGATGGAGTTGGCGATCTTGATGGGACGGCCGGTGGGGCTCATCAATTCCTTGGTCCAGTCGATCCCCAGGGCCTTGTAGATGGTGGCGTGCAGGTCCCCCATGGTGACCATGCGCTCGGCCACGTAACCGCCCCGTTCGTCACTGGCGCCGACCGCCTGACCGCCGCGGATGCCTCCGCCTCCCAGGGCCACAGACCAGCACTCGGGCCAGTGGTCGCGCCCGTTGTTCGGGTTCATGTGGGGGGTGCGGCCGAACTCGCCCATCACCAGGACGACGGTGGTTTCCAGGAGGCCTCTCTGGTCCAGGTCCTCCAGCAGCGTCGAAAGCGCCCGGTCCAGAGGAGGCACCAACTCGTCCCGGTGTTTGGCGTCGTTGTCGCCATGCGTGTCCCAGACGTTGTGGCTGTAGCCGGATGCGGTGACGAAGCGGCTGCCGGCTTCCACCAGGCGCCGGGCCAGCAGGACGCTCTGACCGAACTTGTGCTTGCCGTAGGCCTCCTTCATCTTCTCCGGTTCTTGAGAAAGATCGAAGGCGTCCCGGACCGCCGGGGACAGGATCATCTGTAGGGCCTTCTCCCGGAAGCCGTCCATGTTGGAGAACTCGGCCAACTCCACCTTCTGGCGATAGTAGCGGTCCACGATCTTGAGAAAGGAACTGCGGTTCTCCAGGCTCTCCACGGGAAAGGACTGGGGCAGGACCAGATCGGTGACGTCGATCCCCTTCTCGCCGCGGTCCGCCAGGATCATGGGATCGTAGTTGGCGCCCAGGAACGCGGAACGGAACAGATCGTTGTAGCGCTTGGCATCGGCCGAGTCCCAACCGGGACAGAGGACATGCGGCGGCACTTCTCCCCGGGGCCCCAGTTCCTTGGTGATAATGGAAGGAAAACTGGGAAACTTGTCGGCGGCGTTGGGGCGGTGCCCCGTGAGGACGTAGTGGTGGCCCTGCGGATGATTGTTCTCCTCGGTATGCATGGACCGAATGACGGAGAGCTTGTCCATGTGGCGGGCGGTCAAGGGCAGGATCTCCGAGACCTGGATGCCGTCGACGTTACTGGCGATGGGTTTGAAAGCGCTATTGGGTTTCGGGTCCCAGGTGTCCATCTGACTGGGGCCGCCCCCCAGCCAGAGGAGGATGCAGGCTTCCCCCTTATTGGCTCGAGCCGCGCCAGCGGCCGGGCCGGCCATCAGGCTCTCCCACTCCAGAATCTGGCTCAAGCTGAGTCCGAGTGCGCCCACCGAGCCCACCCGCAGGAAATCCCGCCGGCCCAGCTCCGTTTCGGTACAGGTCAGGCAACCGACTTTCTTCATGCGACTCTAAAACCTCCACAATCCTGAGCCCGGGAAGGGCTCGGGGATCCTTCAATGGTTATACGCAAACTCCCTGGAAGTAAGCAACGCCCAGGTCAGATCGGCAAACGCCTGCTTCCGGGCCGGCAACTTGATATTCGCCATCACCGCTTCCAACTGGTCTCTTTCCTCGTCCGTGGGCAGGCGGGACAATGACGCCAGATAGAGGTGCTCGATGATGTCCCCCTGCGGCATCTCCTCCTGGACCAACCGGCTGATCCGCCCGTCCTCCCGGGTCAGTTTCTCGGTGTAGGTCTTCCCGGCGTAGAGGTGCAGGGCCTGGGAAACGCTGGGGCCGGCGTCGCGCTCGGGCACCGCGTAACGCATCGGGCGGCCGTAAAGATCCAGGAAATGCGAGAAATAGCGCACCGGAGCCTTCAACTGGATGGCTCGCGTTCCCGGTGGAGGCTGCCCCTCCGGCGATTCCGGCTTCTCGTGAAAGACCTCGGGCACACCGGCCACATGAGAGATGGCATCCAGCAGGACCTCCGCTTCCAGCGGCCTGGGCAGGAAATGGGAGTAGTTGATCTGGTCGCCGCGATTGTTCCGGTTGGGCCGGCTCGAGAGCTGGTAGGTCCTGGACTGCACGATCCAGCGAATCAGGCGCTTCAGGTCGTGGCCGTTCTCCCGGAAATCGGCGGCCAGCGCCTTGAGCAGCTCCGGGTGGGTGGGCGGATTGGAGGCCTTGAAATCGTCCACCGGATCCACGATCCCTCTCCCGAAGAAGTAGCCCCAGATCCGATTGACGAAGGCTTCGGCAAAGTAGGGATGAGAGGTGAGCCACTTGGCCAACTCCCGACGCTGGTTGGGCCTCAACTCCTCCGCCAACGGGGTCCCGTCCAGGAATTCCGGATGGAGCACGGTCTTTTTCCGGGGATGCTTCAACGGCCCCGCCTTCCCCTTGTCTCCGTACCCGCCGGCCGGGTTGTCGAAGGCGATGTCGTAGTAGCCGATGAAGTCGAGGTTTCCGAAGAAGGCGGCCAGCCCCCAGAACTGATCCTGGGACCAGGGCTCGAAGGGATGGTCGTGGCACTGGGCGCAGTCGAAGCGCCGTCCCGTGTACACGCGCAGCTCCTCGGAGAGGATCCGCTCCGGCTGCGAGTTGTTCTCGTAGTAGTGCCGCGACGGCCGGTCCCGTCCCTGGGCGTCCAGACGCTCCCGGGCCATCTGATCGTACGGCTTGTTGGACGCGATACTGGTTCGAATCCACTCATAGTAGAGCTGACTGTAGTTGGGTTCCTGAACCAACCGCAGGAGATCGGCAAAACGGAAGGTCCAGAAATCCACGAATTCCGGCGAGTCCAGCAGAATCTCGATCAGCTTGTTCCTTTTGTCCGGACCGGGGTCCTCCAGGAATTCGCGGACCCGGTTCGGAGGCGGCAGGGTGCCGATGACGTCCAGGCAGACCCGTCTCAGGAACTCGGAGTCGTCCGAGAGCTCCGACGGAATCAGGTGAAACCGCTTCAGCTTGGCGATGACGTGCCGGTCGATGAAGTTCCACTCGGGGACTTCGGGGTAGTCGGCGATGGGTTCCGCGATAACGCCGATGCGGGCGTGAACCGTGTGGCCGGCGGCCCGGACCAGGACGTTGGTCTCGCCGGTCTTGACGGCGGTGACCACGCCGTCGGCATCCACCTTGGCCACGGCCCGGTTCTGGGATTCGTAGCGGACCTCATCGCTGATGTCCCGGGTCCGGCCGTCGGACAACTTGGCCGTGACGGCCAAGCGATGGACTCCCTTGCCATCCAGGACGATTTCCTCGGGGTAGACCGCCACCTCCTCAATCCGCGGAACGGAGACGCCTCCTTCCGGCTCGAAAGGAGCGCCGTTTCGGACCCAGTTCACGATCGCCTCGTATTCCTGGGAATCCGTATCGAAGCGTGGCCCGCCGCCGTGGGGAATGGCAAAAGTCGGTTTCTTCAGGAGAAGACTCTCGGCCGGCTCGGCCAGATCGATCCGCGGAACCAGAGGTTCGCCCGCCTCCGGCGAGAGCACATGGTAGACGCCCCCCCTCACGATCCAGTCGTAATCCTCGCGTGGATTCAACGAGTTGAGCGACAGCTTGAAGCCGCCCCGTCCCTTGACCCCTCCGTGACAGCCGCTGCCGTTGCAGCCGGTCTTGGTGAGAACGGGTGAGACGGCGCGCTCGAAGCTCAACGGGGTTTCCCGCCCCGAGTCCACGACTCGCACGGCGGCCCTGAGTGTGTGGCCCTGGATCTCGGCTTCGAGTTCCGTCTCGCCATCCGCCAAGGCGCTGACCTTGCCCGCCTCGTCGACGCTTGCCAGGCCGGAATCGCCGAGGCCGAATCGGCTTGCCGAGGTCAGATCCCGCTCCAACCCGTCGGCGAACCTGCCAATGACCAGAAACCGCTGCGAGGCCCCCTTCTCCCGAAGCGTGGCCGATTCGGGAAAAATCCGGGCCGAAAGCAGCGTCGGATCGTGACTCGGCGCCGCCGGCATGGAAGGGTTTCCGTACACCACGGAAAGACCGAGCCAGAGGGAAGCGATAGAGGTGAGGAACGATCTCATCAAGGGATCCTTCTCCGTCAGGAATCGCAAAGGTTCAAGATTGCGGAGGCGCCACCACCATCAAGGGAACCACGCCCACCGGAATCAGCGGTCCCATTTCTCCGCCCACGATGGCCCGGGCCTTGACTCGCACCATGCGAGGGAGGTTCGTGGTCGATGCCCCGTCTTCGGCCATCAGCGTAATGGAAACCTTCTGGGTGTCGGGACGGAACATGTGTTTTTCCGATTCGTCGAAGGCGGGCGGCCGTGCCTCCTCCGGAACCGCCGTCGCGTAGGCGTGCACGCCTTCCGGAAGGTCTTCGACGACGAGGGCGACCTCCCCCTCGAATTTCTCTTCGCGGTCCACGGTGACGGTCAGCCGGCTGGCCTGGCCCTGCACGATATTGAGGCGATCCGGCTCCAGCTTCAACTGCCCGACGTGGGGGATCTGAGGCCGGATCAACACGCGGTAGGCGAATTCGGACCCAGCATGGGCGGTCGTCAACTCGCGTATCTGCAGAGTGTATTCCCCTCCCCGGTCGAAGGTGTAGATCATCTTCGATTCGAGTTCACGGAACAGCATGACGTTGTTGCCCGTGACTCGATTGTAGATGGCGCTGAAGACCACCTCCTGCTCCTGGTCCAGAACCTGCACCCAGGGAACGAAGATGGGAACGCCGTCCCGGGGGGTCTCGACCTCCACCGCCACGGCCTGGCCCGCTTCTGCCGTAAACCGGACGCGGTCGGCCTTGCCGGGACGATCGATGACTCCTTCCAAGATCGCCGGCAGAGTCACCAGGGCCGGCTCGGCAACGTTTTCAGAAGTTCCGCTGAGCCGGTGGGTGGAAACGGCTCCGAGGGGATCGGGTTCCGGAGTTGGTCCGGCGGCGTCATCCGTTCCCGAGGCGCCTGCTGAACCGGCCGATCCGGTCACGTCCACCTTTCCCTTTGCGCCCCCGGCCTGGAGAACGGTGCGCCTGGACAGTTCCTGGAGACGGTCGGGAGAGACCCGCACCTGGAACCTTCGTTCGAACCATGCGTTCGGATCGGAATGCGCCAACGGCCAGGAACTCCTGTCGGCGGAGATCTCTTCGCTTTCCGCGTCGACGATTCGAAGCTGGTAGACGAAATCGGGTCCACCCCGGTCATCGAAGCCCTTGACGGCGATCAGGTAGCGCCCCGAGTCGGCGAACCGATGTTTCAGGCTCGCCCTGCGGACGGTCCCGTGCGCGGCGAACAGGCCGGCTTCATGAACGACGGGGTCGTCATTGAATGCGAGCGTCCGAAGGCGGTGCGGATCGACCCAACTCGGTTCGTGCCGATACAGATAGAGCAGCATCTTGGGGATCGGCCCCTTGCCGCGGGCCGGAAAAAAGACTTCGAAATAGAGTTCACGGCCCGCGTCCACGTCGAAGCTGTAGTAGTCGACTTCCCCACCCAACGACCGGCCGATCAGTCCGTTGACAGCCACCGGATACTCCAATAGCTGTCCCTGAGTCGGACGGCCGGGTCCGGTCCGGCTCGCGTCCTCCAGGATCAGAGGCTCCCGTTCCGAACTCACTCGGAACGGAAGAGGGTCGGAGACGCCCCTCGGGGACACCAGACGGAGAGAATAGCCGCCGATTTCGGCGTCGGGCGAGATCTCCACCTCCACGGTGACCCGGTGGCTCAATGGAACCGACCCAATCGCATAGGGTTGATCTCCAACCTCGTCGATCTCTTCGATCCGCTTCACTTGGCCGCGAAGCGAGTCGCTGTTGGTCCAGACGGCATACGTTCCCTGGAGTGTCTGTCCCGTGATCTGAACCTCCGCGACCGCTCCCCGCTGTCCTCCCACCGGATAGATGTAGAGCGCCCGGGGGTCGCTCGGCAGAGCCTTCTTTTCGGCTTGCAGCGGAGAGGCCAGGAGAATGGCGGAAACCAGCAGCAGCATCCGGGACGCCGCTCGGGAAATGGCTTGGGAATGTTGGAATTTCGTCAACAGCATGATGGGAGGTCCTATGCAGAAACGCCGGACACTTTTAAGCCACCTAATCATTGCGATGCAATAACCTGGATCATAACACAAGGCCGAGACGATTGGTTCCCCCTCGACCGGGTCCCCCGCCCCATGAATCCGAGTTTGCAGTCGCCGATCGCCTCGTTTGCCCGGACCCGAATCTTGGCATACGATGAGCCTCCTTATAAACCTCGATTTTTCCCGAAATTGCGAGGCGTGGACCACCCATGAACACCCGCGAGCGATTCGAAGCCGCCTACACGGGCCGACCCGCCGACCGGGTCCCCGTCTGCGCTTGGCTGGGCATGCCGCTCCTGCGCCAGCTCACCAGTCACGGACCGCGGGCCATTCTGGAGGAGCTGGTGGAAAACCCCCTTGAGATGGTCCGAATCCAGGAAGACCTGGGCCTGGATCCCGTGCTGGTGACCCCGGACGAACGCCGCTTCTCCATGCACCGGTATCCCCGCCTGCTCTACAGTTGGCCGGAAGAAGCCCTGGAAACCTGGCAGGTGAGGGAGGAGGTCCAGGAGGACGGCCGCAACTTCCGCACCCACCAGTTCACGGCGACCACCCCGGAGGGCCCCGTGGCCTGGAGCGACCGGAGGGGCGGGGGACGGGTGGCCGAGGTGGAGCCGGCCGTCAAAAACGAGCGCGACCTGGACCTCTGCATTCGTTACCTGCCGGAGCCGGAGAGCCTGAACCAGGACAAGCTGAAGGCCATGGTGGATGCGCCCGGAGACCGGGCCTTCTTCATGCACTGCTTCATGGGAGTCTGGGGCGAGGCGGCCAACATGAGGGGTCTTGTGACCCTGGCCTGCGACCTGATCGACCAGCCGAGATTCGTGGAGAAGTTCTCCGAATTCCTTAGGGATCGGGCGATCCGGCGGGTTCGCCGTCTGGCCGCCACCGGCGTCCATTCCGTCCTCTACGATCAGTCCTGGGTCGGGATCGGATTTTCCCCCCAGCAGTTCCGGAAGTTCATGTACCCCTACGACAAGGCGGTGGTGGAAGCGGCCAAGGAGGCGGGGTTTCTGGTCAGCTATCACAACTGCGGTTGCGGGCAAGCCTTCATCGAGGACATGGCCGACACCGGCGCCCATTCGCTGGAGACCCTGACCCCCAAGACCTCCTCGGGCGACTTCGACCTGGCCGAATCCAAGCGCCGGGTCGGGGATCGAATCACCCTCAACGGAGGCTTCAATGAGCGCATCCTGCCGGAGGGCAAGCCTGAGGAGGTTCGGGACGAGGTGAAACGCTGCATCGACGCGGCCGGAGGCGGTGGCCGCTACGTTCTCCGGTCCACCGGCCAGATCATGGATTCGGCCCCCGGAAACATCCAGGTGTTTGCCGAGGCCAGCCGGGAGTACGGCCGATATTGAGTCCGGGAGGAACGGATTCCATGACCCGAGGATCCCCTGAGTTCCAAATCGCCGCCGATCTCCGCTGCACGGTCGGGGAAGGGCCGGTCTGGCACCCCGGAGAGGGCAGGCTCTACTGGACAGACATCCTGTCGAGCCAGATCTACTGGTACGAACCCGCGACCGGCGAGAGCCGGCTCTGTTACCAAGGCCGGATGGTGGGCGGGATGACACTCCAGGCAGACGGCTCGCTGCTGTTTTTCATGGACCGGTGCACCGTGGCCGTCTGGAGGGACGGCCGTGTCGCCGGAACGCTCCTGGAGGACATCCCGGCTGAGGCCGACGGGCGTTTCAACGACGTCATCGCCGATCCCGAGGGCCGGGTCTTCGCCGGCGCCATGCCCTTCAAGGATTTGGAACGGAAGCGGGGACGCCTCTACCGGCTGGACCGCGACGGATCATACGAAGTGGTGTTGGAGGGCGTGGGAATCCCCAACGGCATGGCTTTCACCTCCGACCGCCGTTCCTTCTATTTCATCGACTCCCTGGACAACGTGGTCTGGAAATTCGACTACGATCCCCGCACCGGCGCCATCGGCCGGCGGCGGGCCTTTCTGCGATTCGATCCGAAACGTGACGGGCACGCCGACGGCATGACTCTGGACCGAGAGGACAACCTCTGGATCGCCATGGCGATGGGCGGGAGGGTGCTTCAGTTCGGCGCGGACGGCAGCCGGAAGCGGACCATCGAACTGCCGGCCAAGTTCACCGCCAGCGTGGCCTTCGGAGGAGAGGAACTTACGGACCTCTACGTCACCACCGGGAACCATCCGGAAGACGAGGACCTGGGACCGGCGGCCGGCGCCCTAATCGTCCTCAAGCCCGGGCCTACCGGCGTGCCCGAGTTCCGGTCCCGCATCGGGATCTGACTTCCGAAACGGCCCGGGTTTCCGGGAACTCCCACGTAGTCCTCTCCGAACCGGAAACGGCGCCGGCCACGAAAATCGCCCGTATTGGGCATGATGGCCAATTGGCCGCCGTCGATGACCAGCGTCTGTCCCACGATGTAGCGCGATTCCTCGGAAGCCAGGAAGACGGCCAGGCGGCCGATGTCCCGGGGAGTGCCGATGAAGCCGGCGGGCAGCGTCTTCTCGGCGGCCTCCCAGTCGAAATTCTCTCCCAGGACCTTCTCCTGATTCGGGACGCGGACCCAGCCCGGCGCGATGGCGTTGACCCGAACCCCCTTCTGGATCAACTCCAACGAGACCTCGCGGGTGAACGCCACGATGGCCCCCTTGGTGGCGGCGTAGACCGAATGCTCCACCAGGCCCGCATAGGCATGGACCGAGGTCAGATTGACGACTGCGCCCCGTCCCTGTTCGACCATCGCCGGCAGGACCGCCTGAGTCAGAAAAAACATGGCCTTGAAGTTGATGTCGAAGAGGGCGTCGAAGTGGCGGGGCGTGGTCTCCTCGAAGGGGCTGTTCGCCGTCACGCCGGAGTTGTTGACCAATACGTCGATTCCGCCCAGAAGCTCCACCGACGTTGCTGCCAGACCCCGGACCGAATCCATCCGCCGGAAATCGGCACCCACAGCGAAGGCTTGCCCCCCGGAACTCCGGATCTCCTCCACGGCTGACTGGCAGCCGGCACTGCTGTGACAGTAGTGGAGCACGACTGCGGCGCCTTCCGCGGCGAACTCCAACGCAACGCCCCGTCCAATCCCGGTTCCCGCCCCCGTGACCAGGACTCTCCTGCCCTCCATCCGATTGCTCTCTTCATTGGCCATGATGGTCCCCCCGGTGAGGCATAATTCACACGGATTCTAGTCCCCGGAAAGAAGGCCATGCAACACAGTCACCGTCCCGTCTACAGGTCCAAATTCTCATGGCGCGGGTCGATCCTCGCCGTATCGGCGCTGTTGGCGTTGGTGACGGGCAATCCGGTCATCGCCGCAAGTGACGACTCCGTTTCCGATGAAAAGCGGGCCTACACCGGAATCTTTGCCGGTTCCGCTCTCATGGGCAACAAGATCGTCGACGTCGAGGGTTTCGCGAATTGGGGTCAACCGGGATACTGGACTTCGGATGGAGCACGCACACCGTCAACCACTCCGGGAACAATAGGTGTGGACCGGGAAACCCCCGGCGTCCCTGTCCTTACGAAGTGAGGAACCAGATGGGCCTGATCCGTTTCGGCCTGATTCACCGTTTCGGGCAGTAATGCAACCTTGAACCCAAGCGGCGCTAC
>JAPOYZ010000142.1 GCA_026706325.1 Candidatus Aminicenantota bacterium | reverse complement strand
AAGGTCGAGGTCGACCTCGTGATCGAAGACGCGGCGGGCGATTGCTACGGGGTCAAGGTCAAGGCGGCGGCCTCGCTACGCTCCCACGACTTCACCGGTTTGAAACGATTGCGGCGCATCGCGGGCAAGCGCTTCGGCATGGGTGTTCTGCTCTATGACGGAGATCACACCACGTCATTCGGCGACGGACTCTTCGCCGTACCTATCGGAGCCCTGTGGAGTTAGCGATTCAACAAGGCGCTCATGTCCAAGTAGAGCAATCTCAACGCGATTCTCCCGAGCGGAAACGGGACTGTCCCCTTCTTTGATCGACAAGCTCACCTTTGGGAGCCGCCAGGTTGACCACCAGTTCCCTGCCCTCGAGCCGAAACGGCCGGGCGGAAACGGGACGCGGAAACGGGACTGTCCCCTTCTCTGACACCTGGGAGGCGGTGGGCAAGTGGCGTGAAAACGGGACTGTCCCCTTCTTTTCCCCTTCTTTGCGGGAACGGGACTGCCCACTTCTTTGTGTCTTCCCCCGGCTTCGGGGCATTCAATCCCGGCGAATGCGAAACGCGTAGAGACTTCCTTGACGCAGCCAGAAACGCAGTTTCACGACCCTGCCCTGCAGTTGGCTCAGATCGTGCCGATTCTTCCAGCGCACCGCTGCCCGCAGTTCGTCGACCTGACGCAGGACGAGGGAATCCCGACGGGAAAAGCCGGGGATGGGCTCACCTTCGGCATCCAGCACCTCGACTGCCAGCTCACCCCTGGGAGCCGCCAGGTTGACGACTACTTCCGTGCTCTCGACCCGAAACGGCCGGGTGACGGCCCAGCCCATTCGGCGGGACGCCGTCAACGAAACGAACCGGTCCAGCGGCACCGTGGCCAGGCCGATGCCGGTGGGCACCCGGACATTTCCCTGTCCGCTGTGGGAAAGGGGACGGCCGACATAGTAGAACCAGTGCCGGTCCTTCCAGGTGACGATGTTGGGAGCCGGCTGGATCCACTTGGCGTCAAAGCTTCCCTCGGGACCGCGGGGAAGGAACGGCTGGTCCCGGTACACCCACTCCAGGTTCCAGGGGTCATCCCGTCGAGTGGTGGCCAGAAAGAAGTCCATCTCCTCGCTGCCGCCCGGCCGTTCCAGCGACCAGATCAGCCCGAATTGGACACCCTCGTAGACCCATCCGTTCAAGCTGTAGATCTGGCGGGTCCACTCGTAGTCCTTCCTGCCGCTCTCCCGCCCCAGACACCACTCGCGCACGGTCGTCCAGTCTCCGGGTCGACTCCGGAGCTCAGCCCCTGAGTTCACCATGTCCCGGGTTCCCCGGATTTCTCCCTGCCCTCCTCCCGTTCCATAGTCGGTACGGGTGTAGAGGCGGTAGACCCTCACATACGGATCCCAGAGCACCTGGTTGATGGTGTCGGCGGCCCGCCCGGTGATGGGCCGACCCTGGTCGTAGTAGCTCCAGCGAAGACCGTCGGGAGAATAGGCCAGGGCGGTGGTGGCGCCGTATCCCTTCGCGGCTCCGACGGCCGACTTGTACTTGTGGCGCGGGTCCTTCTCGTTGGGATCCAGAAAGGGACAGTACACCTGTGGACGGCCGATCTGATAGATGCTGTTGGCCCGACTGCCGTTGAATTCCACGAGTCCGAGCCGGGGCTTGACCCAGCGGACGCCGTCCCGGGATTCGGCATAGCAGTAGGTCGCCGAATCCTGTCCGGAGCCAGCGGCCCGGTACCAGATGCGGAACCGGCCGTCCTCCCGCAGCACGGAACCGACGATGGGCACACCGAAGTCTTCCCAAGGCGTGTCGTCGACGATGACGGGCCGGCCGCCATTCGCTTTGACGGGACGCCCGAGCCGGCGCGCCAGGAGATGCTTCCCGGCAATGACGTGATCGTCCACCAGGAGCTGCTTTCGATCTCCGAATTGAAGAACAGGGCCACCACCCGGCTCTCCGGCATGGGCCGGGGCGAAGAGCGTGATCACAAACAGCGCGAAGAGTGACCGGTGCCACCACCGACAGCGGATTCCCCCTTCCTGCGGCCCGGCCTGCCGAAAACCGGTCTCCGGCGTACGGCCAAAGAACGAAGGGACGGCTGCGGTGGCCGGGGTGGCGAGACTCATTGTTGTAGGAGGCAATGCCGGCAGATCCTGGACGGACTCGTCAGGCCCCTCAGGGATCCGGCGAACGGATTCCGAACAGCGCCTTGGTGCGCGCCTCAAGACCCTCGGACAAGGCTTCCACCAATCTGAGGCCATTCAGAGCTTCGGTCCGGCTGTAGTAGGTGAGGGCGTCTTGGGCCAAATCCGTTTCTCCGGCCTGCAAGAGCGCCAGCGCGATTCCCTCCACCGCGGCCTGCTCGTCAATCAGACGGGACTCGAAGGCGGTCAAGGCCTCCACGACCTCCGGCAGGAACTTCTCCTCGTGCGATTTGGCCAGGTAGAACAGGCGCTTGCAGGCGCGGAACGCGTACCGCGTCGATTCCGGCCCCATGTCCTGGTCCCTGATGTGGCGGGTGGCCTCGCCTGCGGTGGGGTAGCGATGCCTCTTGAATTCGGGCGG
>JAPOYZ010000153.1:1684-2557 GCA_026706325.1 Candidatus Aminicenantota bacterium | reverse complement strand
ATCATGCCGTAACAGCCGCAATGCGGGCAGTGGATTTGCTTGCTCCACCGGGTTTCCTCGAACCAGCGTTCTGCTGCCGCGTCGTCGGGGAACTTGTCGAACAGCTCGATCAGGGATACGCCTTTCCTGTCGTTCCTTCCCGGTCCTTCCGGTACAAGGCCTCTTCCGGCTTTCGACCAGCGGCCCAGGAATCGCTTCAGAATTTTCATGAGCTCCTTTTCTGGTGAGAATGGGGGAGGGGTTGTCGGGACCGCCCTCACGCAGGTCGCTTCCGAGGCCCCTGGCAGGTTGAAAAACGGCCACAACGGGTGTCCCGCTTCCCTATAGGTCCATTGGAAACTGCCGGATCTCCGCTCAGGTGATTGTGACGGAGATGATCGAACAGGTTCCCGAAATGGCTACTTGATGACTACGGACTTGAAAGCTTCCCGAGGGTGCACGTGGGAGGCCGTCTGGCCCTGTCGAGCTGATTTCGTGATCGACTGCCCGGTTACGGGCACGGAGGTGGAGGTACGACCATCCCCCCCAGTCGACCGTTCGAGACAGGGGGCTTACGTCACCTGGAGGGAGTGGCCCAGGTCAAACCGATACCCTGGATTTTTCGAGGTTTCACCGACAAGTAGAAACAGGCAACGGTCAAGCAGACCCCGGGAAGAAATGACGCCTCCCCGGGGTCTTCTCTGAAGGCCGCTGCCCTGTCCTACTTACCGATTATTTCGGGCGGGATGTTCCGGTGAGATCGGATCCGAGTTTCCGGTGTTTTCCCGGGATACAGGCGCTGCTGTGGTCCTGGCCCGGCCCGATCCCGGATCTTCGCTGTTTCCCGAAATGGCGTTGTTGTGATATATCTGCTTCTGGTCCACTGAGGTTGTT
>JAPOYZ010000153.1:0-1674 GCA_026706325.1 Candidatus Aminicenantota bacterium | reverse complement strand
CCTTTTCCTCAGGCTGACCCTTGAGCTGCTTGTTTTCCTGGAGCAACTCGGCGATCCTTTTCCCGGCAACGCCCAGTTCATCCTCTTTTTCGCGCACTTTTTTCTCGGTCTCGCGCACCTTCTTCTCGGCCGCGCCCACCTTCTCGCGCAGTTCGGCAGCCTCTTTCTCAGCGGCGCGCCGTCCATCCTTGGCCTCGCGCAGTTCGGCGCGGAGTTGCTGATTCTCCTGGGCGGACTCGGTGTCGTCGGGAAGCTGCGGAGTGCCGTCGCCGCCGGTGGCTTCCTCTGGGGTTCTGGATGAAGCCTCTCCCTCTGCTTTCACTTCGGGTTCGACCTCCTTGTCCTGTTCCTCGTCCTTCGGACCGGAAAGTTGCAAAGAAAGCAAGCCCTGTTTCACGGAGGGATGCTCCGAGATTTTGGAAAACTCAATCTCCGAGAACTTCATCCATCGATAGGCGTTGGCCGTGGGGATGCCGACGGACTCAAGCGCCGGTAGTCGAAGTCCGGGCTCTCGGTCCGGTCGAGCTCGATCCGCACCGTTTCCCGCTCGGGGATGACGGTCCAGGCCTCGTGCGGGAAGAACCAGCGGCAGCCCAACTCCCGCAGCAGCGTGAAGATCCCCACCTGAACGCCCAGGTCGCTGTTGCCGACGATGTGGAGGCGGTCGGCCCCGCTGTGCAACAGGAAGGCCTCGGGGCTTCGGCCCTGCAGGTCCCGCACGCGGGGCGTGTCCGGGAACTCCGCCGCGGTGCCGGCCACGATGGCGGGCCCCGCCGGCGGTTCCGTCGCGATGACTGGCAGACGGCCGGACATCCGCTCGATGATCCGGGCGAGCTCTTCGGCGTTCGTCCGGGTGAGAGGAGACGCGGCCGCGGCGATGACGACGGGCGCAGCGCCTGTCTCGGGATGCGCAATGGTGAAGGGCTGGGATGCCGCCGCGGCGGAGAGCGCTCCCGGCAAGGCGGCTCCCAGCGCCAGGAGGTGCCGCATCCCAGCCAGCAGTCGCTTGGGTCTCATGGGCAGTGCTTTACCGGGGAAGTCCGTGCCCCCGCGGACAGTCCGCGTGAGTTCGGACGCCGCTGCAGTCGAGAGGAAAGGGGCGGTTCGATCCACCACATCATCGTTGAGATTCCTCCCTCATGTATTCACCCCTGTCGCTGCGCACCCTGATTCACAGGCGACGGCACCAGGGCCCCGCAGATCCTACCCGCGGGACGCGGTCACGTAATCCCATGGAAAGGCGAAGGTGGGCTGCCTGGCGTAGCGCTCCATCTCCAGCTCCACGCGGGCTCCGGCTCCCGGAGCCAGCCGCACCCGGAAACTTGAGCCATCCAGCTCCACTTCCTCCTCCCCGGCCGCGGCGCGGACGAAACGGTGCTCTCCGTAGGCGCCTCCCTGCACGACGAGGGCGCGCTCCCCGCTCTGGTCGAGATTGACCAGCCGCAGCGTCATCGATCCCGGCCCGAGTTTCTCCACCAGGGCGCCGACATCCTCGGGCAGGCCCGCCCTCCTGCGGACCGGGTCGAAGTAGCGCACCCGGCAGTGCAGCGGGCCGCTGTGTTCGGTCGGCAGACCGCCCAGCATCAGGTGGACGAGGTTGGATACGATGGCGGGATTGTACGGGTTGGTGTTGTCGGAGAGCCGGGTGTCCGGCGTCGAGGGGTCCTGGAGCAC
>JAPOYZ010000638.1 GCA_026706325.1 Candidatus Aminicenantota bacterium | reverse complement strand
TCATTCCCGATTCCGTGCCCCGCCTGCGTGTCCATGGCCGGCTGGTGGCCGCGGACCACCTCCAACCGAACCTGGAGGAGACACGGAATCTGGCCTACGGCATCATGTCCGACCGGCAAAAATCCCGCTTCGAACGTCTCCGGGAGATCGACTTCAGCTTCGAGGTGGAAGGGCTGTCCCGATTCCGCGCCAACGTCTTCACCCGCCAGGGCAAGACGGCGGCAGTCGTGCGGCTCATCCCGCTTCAGGTCAAGCCACTGGAGGAATTGGGCCTGCCCGCCGTAGTGGAGCGTCTGGCCGGCCGGCCCCACGGCCTGATTCTGGTGGCCGGCTCCTCCGGCAGCGGAAAGTCGACCACGCTGGCGGCCCTCATCGACCGGATCAATCGAACCCGGGCCAAGCACATCATCACCATCGAAGACCCCATTGAGTTCGTGCACCACAACCAGATGAGCGTCGTCAGCCAGAGGGAGGTTCCGGGGGACTCCCCCTCCTTCGCGTCGGCGCTCCGCATGGCCCTGCGGCAGGACCCCGACGTGGTCCTGGTGGGGGAGATGAGGGACACCGAGACTATAGAGACCACCCTCCGGCTGGCCGAAACGGGGCACCTGACCCTTTCGACCCTTCACACCCGGTCGGCCCCCGACACCATCGGGAGAATCCTGGACATGTTTCCCGCCGATCAACAGGGACGGATCCAATCCCTTCTCTCCTCGGTCCTGGAGGGAATCGTCTGCCAGGCCCTGATTCGGCGCCGGGACGAGCCGGGGCGCGTGGCGGTGGCGGAAGTCCTGGTTCCCAACCCGGCCATCCGGAACCTGATCCGCGAGCACAAGCTCCACCAGATCCGCTCGGCCATGCAGACGGGCCAGTCGGGAAGCGGGATGCGCACCCTGAATCAGAGTCTGGCCGAGCTGGTCCGGGCGGGCCGGATCTCCTACGAAGCCTGCCTTGAGGTCTCGCCGGACACCGCCGATCTAACGCGGTGCCTGGAGCGGCGGTTTCCTAACCGCCGGACTCCCGGGTAAACGCAAGCCTCCTTGATGAGCATGGATCAACGGGCGTGGCTCACTGCGCCTACTGCAAAACGGCACGAAGAGTCCGCCGGTTGTCCATTGCGGGAACAGTCCAAACCTCCGACGGTGCGATTCGACGGCAGTGGTCAACAGGATTTGGAAACACTCGTTCCCATCCTCTTACGAAGTTGGTTGCGAATGTCCGCAGCAACCTCAAG
The DNA here is from genome assembly GCA_026706325.1 of Candidatus Aminicenantota bacterium. Classification (GTDB taxonomy): domain Bacteria; phylum Acidobacteriota; class UBA6911; order RPQK01; family JAJDTT01; genus JAJDTT01. Next base: position 1,330 of record JAPOYZ010000638.1, on the reverse strand, counting down.
CACTTCCACCGGCGCGCGAACTATCTCCCCGGCCTGCTGACGGAGAGCAACGACGAGGGGCGCCATGGCCTCGGATTTCGCCTCGTCGGCCGTCATTATCTCGACAAGCTCATGCACCCGCGCGCCGGTTGCGATCAAGGTTGCCACAACCCGTAGCATCGCTTGCATTGCGTCTTCGTTGCATGGGGTGAATGCTGCATATGCGGAGTTGAATGCCTCCATGGCAAATCGACGCCTTTTCTGGACCAATCCCGCCACAGCCCGTACGCACATTGCATGCAACTTGAACCAACTTATGCCGTCTTTTTCCAAAGCACCAAATTCCCGTTCGAGTTCTTCGCAATCCTGGAGAGCTTCTTCTGCACGACCGACCTCGGCCAAACGCATACCCCTGCGACTCAGCGCGATGGCGACGTGGGTCTGGATGCCCGGCGGTCCGTCATCGAAACGGTCGAGCACCTCGCCGTACGCGGCAATTTCTCCCCCATGATCACCCAGTTTCCCCAGGCTGGCTCCTTTGCTGATCAAAGCAGCGGCCGCCGACCTCCGGAGTTCAGCCTCATCACCGTGGGCGAAACGCTCGATGACCTGGTCATACACAGCAATCGAACCCGCAAGATTGCCGCACCGCGCGAGTGCATTTCCTTTTCTTAGCGATACCCCAGCCAACAGTACTTGAACTTCATGACCACCAAGGTCCCCGAGTCGTTCGACTGCTTCATCGTAGGCTGCGACCGCCGCCTCGAAATCTCCGAGTTTTTCCTGAGCGGATCCTTTCTCGATCAACGCCGCAGCGACGGCCTCTTGAGTTTGAATGGGCTCCCATTTCATTCCGGAGGCACCATCCTCACTGGGAGGCCGATTCGAGAGCGCCCGCGCGAATCCTTTGCGAAAAGCTGCTGATTCGGCCACCTCCGAAATGAGACGAGCCGACATGCCGTACAGTTCGCCGGTCCCGTAGAACGCCACCATGAAACGAACCAGGTCCCGTACGATCACGACGTCGCCGCGCTCGCGCCGCAGCTTGAAGTAAATGCTGTAGAGACGCTCTGCAGCGGCGTACCGGCGCTTCCTGCCGCGACCTTCCCGGGTCACCACACCCCGATTGACCAATCGCCCGAGCAAGGCCGATACGGTACGGATGTCCCTTCGAGCCCTCGTTGCAATCTCGCCGGCGCTCGACGGTCTCCAGAGATCGAGCACCGCCAGATAGACGCGCCGTTCGGTCTTCGCCAAGGCGATCAGATGGCCACGGAAATACTCGGTATGGTCGTCGATCAGCGTAACCAGCTCTTCCATGAGCTGACGGATAGAGCGGTGTCGACTGAAT
>JAPOYZ010000191.1:19309-24180 GCA_026706325.1 Candidatus Aminicenantota bacterium | reverse complement strand
GGGAAGCGCCTGGTTCTTTCACCGCAACGACAACCTGGACGCCAGAAGCTTTTTTGACCGGGAACTCGGAGAGTTTCGGCAACACCAGTGGGGTTTCGAGGTCGGGGGCCCGGTACTGAAGGACAAGTTGTTCTGGTACGTTTCCTTGGAGGGATTGAATTCAAGCCGGTTCAACACGCAATTCCTCACCGTACCGCCGACGAGTTATCTCCAGGGGAATTTTTCCTCGTTGTCCGATGACGGGTGAGCCTTTTCCCAACAACCAGATTCCGTCCAATCGCATTCACCCCTGGGCCCGGTTGTACATGGAGGATGGACTGATCCCGGCGCCCAATCTTCCGGGCACCGCCAACAACTTCACGGGTGCGGCGCCGAGAATCCAGGACGACACGAAATGGATCTGGCGTGGAGATTGGCAGGCTACAGACAACGATAAAGTCTTTGCCCGTGTGATCCACTCCGACTCGCAACTGTTCGACAGCAGAATCAACAGAGGCGCGAATGTCGAGTATCCGCTCTACGGAAGAAATGCCGTCGTCAACTGGACCCACGTATTCGCCAATAACCTGGTTCTGGATGCGCGGGCCGGATTGAACCGCGCCATCATGTCGCTGGCGCAAAACCTGGAACGGGACACGGACCCGATCTGGTCGGAGAGGTACGGCATCCGGAACATCAACACGACCCGGACCTGCAATTATGCTCCGGCTGCAGGCATGGTCAGCTACACGCGTTTCGGGGGCGCCGGCAACTGCATCGTCCCGGTCAACAACGACCTCTACTACATGGCCGACATGAGCTACACCCAGGGCCGGCACGAGATGACCTTCGGAATGACCATCATCGACCGGTTCACACAGCAACTGGCTGCTTCATGGACCCAGGGGAACTTCCAATTTTCAGGAATCATTACCGGGAACGACGTTGCCGATTTCCTGTTGGGACATCCCGAGAACTCCACGGGCGCCGCGGCGGCCGGAGCGAATCGAGTCTCCATGTGGTGGGACGCCTATTTCGAGGACCGCATCCGCGTCACGCCCAATTTCAGCCTGACCCTGGCCTTGCGCTACCAGGTGCACCCCTGGCTGGCCCTGGAGGTCGGACCTGAAGGGGGCAACTATCTGGACATCATGGACTTCACGCGTCCGCGCGGAGGGGTGATCTTTGGAGGGCCCGGGAGTCTCATCGACACCGACTTCAATGACTTTGCTCCCCGGATCGGGTTCGCCTGGACACCCACTGCCAACCAGAATTTCGTGCTCCGGGGCAGCTACGGTGTCTTCTATGATGAAACACCGGGTAACGATCTGGCCTGGGACAGCTCCGGTCCGCAGAATGCATTCATCAACAATGCCATCAGCCGGGACCCGAAGAACCCCATCGACATCGCCACACTGTTCAAGGATCCTCCCGTATTCGATCCGGACAACTTTAACGAGATTCTGGATATGAGCGATCCGATCGGGTACGTCTCACTGATTACCAGCAAGAGACGGAGCCCTTATCTGCAGAACTGGACCCTGAGTATCCAGAACATGCTTCCGGGGCAGGTTCTGCTGGAGACCGCGTATGTCGGATCGACGGGAAGGAAGCTGTCCCAGAGGCAGGAACTCAATCGGCCGCTTCCGCAACTTGGCGCGCCCCCCTTCGAGCAGGAGCGGCGCCCCTGGCCCAATATCGGCTTCAATATCCAGGATGCCGGCGCGGGGATGTCCGACTACAACGCGCTTCAAGTCACCCTCAGAAAGACCGGCACCAAGTTGAGCTTCCTTATGGGCTATACATATGCGAAGACGACCGACTGGGATTCCTTTGGGTCCGTGACGACGTATCGGCTGACGGACACCAACAACGCTCGAAGCGATTGGGATATGGGACATCGCCTGTCCTTCAGTTGGAACTACCTGCTTCCAAAAATGGAAGGACAGTCCGGCTTGATCCGGAATCTCCTGGGCGGTTGGCAGTTTGGTGGAATTACGACGCTGAACAGCGGACTGCCGATTACGATTGGCATGTCCAGCGACAATTCCAACACGGGTTCCACTTATAACGCGCGTCAGCCGAACCGGTTGCGCAACGGCACCAGGGGCAACCAGGACATCCAACAATGGTTCGACACGGCCGCCTTTGCATTGAATCCCATCAATACATACGGGAACAGCGGCCGGAATATCATTGATCGGGACGGCATCATCAACCAGGATCTGGCTCTGATCAAGAACTGGGCTCTCCCGATGCTGCCCACCGAAGAGGGGCGGCTGCAGCTCAGGTTCGAGTTCTTCAACGCCTTCAACCACCCGAACTTCGGCGGCCCGAGTTCCAATATTCAAAGTGCAGCCTTCGGAAGGGTCAGCGGCGCGTTGTTCGGCCGGGTGATACAAACTGCCTTGAAGGTCTACTTCTGACGCATCCCACTGGAGGGGCGACATTCTTGTCGCCCATTGGGACAGGCGGCTTTCTTGCCGCCTGCTCTTCTTGCCGGAAAGTGTAAAGGGGGGACTACCGTCCCCCCTTTAGCCCCTAATCAGCGACAAGAAAGTCGCCGCTCCCCCAATCGACGCCTGACCGCCGCATGTAATCGCGGATGTAAGTGAGGGTGTCCTCCTGTCCGTACCCCGCGTCCCGGAAGCGCGTGATGAGCGTTTCCACGAGGAGCCCGGCTTCCAGCGGGATGCCCAGATTTCTGCCCAGTTCGACACAGAGCCGCATATCCTTGACCGCCCCGTCAGTCACGAAATGCAGCGGTTTGCCGTCCAGGGAAAGCTTCATGGTCCTTTCCAGGAAGGTGCTGTGGCCCATGCTCGGTTTGATGACGTCGAGCAGGACCCTTGGATCGATCCCCGCCTTGACACCCATGGCCATCCCCTCGCAGGCGCCGATGAAGTTGATGTACATCATCAGATTGTTCACCAGCTTGGTCACGTGGCCGGAACCCACCGGCCCCATGCGGACCACGGTATTTCCAATGCACTGGAAAAGCGGTCGATACAATTCGAACGTTTCCTTTTCGCCGCCGACGAATACCGTCAGCGTGGCGTCTCGCGCAGCCCAAATGCCGCCGCTGATGGGCGCGTCAAGGACCTGAATGCCCCTGGATGCACCGGCTTCCCCGATTCGGTGAATGACCGCCGGCCCGCTGGTGCTGGTATCGATGCAGGCGCCTCCCGCGGCCAGTCCGGCAAAGACGCCATTTTCGCCCAGCACGACCGATTCCACTTGCACCGGACCGGGCAAGGACAGCAGCACAACGTCGGACCGGGCGGCCGTCTCCGCGGGGTTCGTCGCCCAGACGGCGCCCGCATCCTCGAGGTTTCGACCCTGCTCGCGACGGATGTCGTGGATGGTCAGTTCGTATCCTGCCTGCTGCAGGTTGGCGGCCATGGGGTTCCCCATGGCGCCCAGGCCGATGAATCCGACTCTCATTTCCGCACCTTTCTGCCGGTTCCTATTTGGCGGGGAACACGGCCGGCGTGACGTACGGACTGGTTTGGACCTATGGCGTGCTGCGCCGATCGCCGCCGTCCATGTAGATGGAACTGCCGAACATGTAGGAGCAGACCTCGGATGCCAGAAAGGCGACCACGTCGGCGACTTCCTCCGGCTCGGCGATACGGCCGGCCGGAAGTCCGCTCCCCAGGTCCCTGAGAACTTCCTCCACGTCGCGGCCCTCTTTGTCCGCCTTCGCCTGAAACAGATCCCGCGCCCTTTGCGTGTTGGTGAAGCCGGGGCAGATGGTATTGACCAGGATGCCGTCCCCCGAGACTGCGTCCGACAGGGCACGGGTCATGTTGAGGATCGTGATGTTGGCCAGGCTGACCGGGATGTTGCCCTGAGCCGGACTCGCGCCTGCACTCCCGGCGATGTTGACGATACGCCCCCAGCCGTTCCGCTTCATATGGGGGATCACGAGCTGGGACATGCGAAGGTAGCTGTAGCTCTTCAGCCCCAATGCATCGTCGATCAGTTCGGTGGGTAGATCCAGAATGTCATGCGCCCGTGCGGCGCCCGCGCAATTCACCAGGATATCGACCCCTCCGAACTGTTCCACCGACTCGTCCACGACGCGGCGGCACGCCTCCAAGGTCGTCAGGTCCGCCGAAACAGCGTATCCCTCGCCGCCCGCCTCGTTGATCTCGACCACGGTCTGATCCAGGAGGCTTCGGTCACGGGCGGTGATGCAAACTCGGGCACCCTCCCTGGCAAGCGCCATGGCGCAGCACCGTCCGATGCCTCGATTGCCTCCGGTGACGATAGCGCGCTTTCCTCTTAGTCCGAGATCCATTCTTGTTCCTCAATTATCAGCATCGCCGCCGGAAACCAGACTCGCATGGATTTGAATGTGTCTATACTCATATCACCCATTAGGAATTAGTGTGTCCGAGTAGCTCGTCTAAGATATCCCCATGCTCCATCTCCCGGCAATCACGGCTCTTGCGGGTTTCCTGCTGTTGGCGCAGAGCGAGCCGGAGAAGGCCCTGCGGCGGGCCGTGCAACTCCAGCAGGATGGCGATCTGAAGGGAGCCATCGAACAGTATCAGGCCTTGCTGGCGCAAAACCCCGATCTGGCGGAGGCCCGAGTCAAGCTGGGCGATGCCTATGCTTCGAGCGGCCGGTATCAGGATGCGGTCGCCCAGTACGAACAGGCTCTCGAATCCGGTGGTCTGGAAAACCCGGCCGGCGCCAGATACGCCCTTGGGTTGGCCCATTTTCGAATGGCCGACTTCGAAAGGGCCAAGCAGGTCCTGGTGCAGGTCGTTGCCGCCGGATCCAAGGGCAGGGAATCCCTTCAGTTGCTGGCCTCCTGTCATTTCAATCTGGGCGAGTGGCAGAAGGTGATCGACCTCCTGTCGCCGCTTGAGATGGAACTGTCC
>JAPOYZ010000191.1:0-19299 GCA_026706325.1 Candidatus Aminicenantota bacterium | reverse complement strand
CGCCTGGACCTACCTGGTGGGGGGTGCCCGCGAAGAAGGCCGGCGGGCGGAAGAGGGAACGCCACTCGTCGAGAACGCCCTGAAGGACACGGACTGGCCGACATCGCGGTTCCGGGCCGAGATGCGCGCAGATTGGCTCAATCGGTTGGCGCGCCGAGGGGGCGAGCTGATGGAAAACGGAGACTACCCTGGAGCGGCCAGGCACTTGGAAAGAGCCCTCGCGCTCGACCCGAGGGTCCCTTCGTTGAACGCTACGTACGGGAAGTTGCTCCGGCTCATGAACCGGCACGACACGGCGAACCAGGCCTTCCTGCATGAACTCGAGATCAATCCCGACGACTACGACGCCAATCTGTACCGCGGCATCTTTCTCTTTGAGAACGAGCAGAAATATGAGGAGGCCCTGGCCCGCTTCCAACGTGCGCTGCGGACGCGGCCGGGGGATCCCGATGCGCGGTTTCAGATGGGACTCGTCTACAGCTCCTCCAACCGGATCGAAGAGGCGATCCAAACCGTGAAGAGTGTGGTGGATGAAAACCCCAATTTCCTGGAAGGTCATGTCACCCTCGCCGGCCTGTACTTTCGGTTGGGACGGAAGGAGGAAGCCGAACGCCACCGGATTGCCGCCGAACGGCTGCGGACCAGCAGGGACGGGCAGCACCTGATCAAGATGGGACAAATCGCCCAGGCCTCGGAGCTGTTCGAGCGCCAGAAGCAGGCGGACCCCTCCGATCCCGAGCCCTACTTCCATCAGGGGATGGGTCGTTGGCAGGAACAGGATTGGCAGGGCGCCGCTGCCGAGTTCAAAGAGGCCGTTCGATTGGATGGCAACAATCCCAAGTACGCCGTTTACTATTCGAACGCATTGGCGCAATCGGGAGCGCACGAACTGGCCCGGCCGGTTCTGGAGTCTCTGGGCCGGGATCGATGGCCGCAACTGAACTCCCGCCAGGCTTGGATTCTGGGAGACACCTTTTTTCAGATGGGGGAGCACGACCGGGTTCTCCAGGTCCTTGATTTCTTGGCCGAACGGGACCCCACGAATGCACGGGTCGATCTCATGCGAGGCCAGATCCATCTCCGCAAGCGAGACTATGAGCAAGCCCGCGTCTCCGCGGAAGGTAGCATCAGACGGCAGCCGGACAACGATCTGGCCTATTCACTGCTGGGAACGGCCCGGTATCTGTTGGGGGACATGCCGGGGGCGAAAGAGGCCTTTCTCAAGGCTGTCGAGCAGGCTCCCAGCAACCCGAATCATCTGCGCAAGCTGGGTGCTCTCTACCTGGAGCTGGGAGAGACCGAACCGGCCATCGAGATTCTTGAGCGGGCCCGGCTGGCCGCCGCCAGATTTCCCAGTATCAACCGGCTACTGGAAAGGGCATACCGGGCCAGGGAAACCGGTTCAAATAAGTAGCACCGCCGCCACGTCGGAAAACGGATACAAGCTAATCCGGCTCGTCGATTCTGAGAATCTGGCCGGCTTCGACGCCTTTCAGCACCTGAACCTTGCCCGACGGCCAGCGGATCTCCAGAGACTCGATTCTTTCTTCCTTCCCCAAGCCGAAATGAACCCGCCTGTCCGGTGAGGACATGAGGCCCACCGTGGAGGAAACCAGGTTGTGGAGGATCCTGCCCGAGGCCGTTCGCAGCAGGACGGTGGCTCCGATGGCGTCTCGATTGCTTGCCCGGCCGCGGAGGTCCAGCATCAGCCAGTGGTTTCCGTTGCCGCCCGAATTCTGCAGAATCCTCGGATTCCGGTTCAGCGAGGTGACCACGATATCCAGGAATCCGTCATCGTTCAGATCTCCGAAAGATGAACCGCGCTGGTAGGCGATCCGCATGAAATCCTGGCCCAGGCTCTCGGAGACATCGGCAAAGGCCGTCCCGTCCAGATTCCGCAGCATGGTGTCGTGCTGGGCGGTGTCGGGACTCAGGTATTCCAGGCCCCCGTTGGCCGAATAGATGTCTTTCCAACCGTCGTTGTCGAAATCGATGAACCCGCTGCCCCAGCCCGTGAACCTGCGACTCAGCTTGGCCACTTGGGTCCGGTAGCTGACATATTCGAAAAACCGCCCGCCCCGATTCTGGAAGAGCCCGTGGAGCTGGTTTCTGAGGTCGTTGTAGAAGATGTCGACCTGCCCGTCATTGTTGAAGTCTTTGGCGTCGGCGCCCATGCCCGAGCCGGCCACCGCCGAACCCTTGTAGGCGACGCCCAGGAAAAAAGAGGCTTCCCGGAAGGTTCCGTTGCCCTGATTCAGGTAGAGAAAATTCTGCACCGTGTCATTGGCGACGAACACGTCCGGACGTCCGTCCTGATTGAAGTCGGCGATTCCCAACCCCATGCCCTTGCCCAGCGCCTTGTCCAGGCCCGCCTCGCGTGAGACATCGGTGAATTTCCCGCCGCCCAAATTCCGGTAGAGCGTGTTGGAAACGCTCCGGACGGTCTTGGGACTGCAGTAGAACGGAGTGCCGTCGGGAAACAGGCAGGGTTTGTCGGTCTTGGCATTCCAGAAGGTATATTGAGAAACGAACAGGTCCAGCAGCGAGTCCTGGTCGTAGTCGAACCAGGCGGCGTCCACGCTCAACAGGTCGTCCGGCTTGTCGTCGAGGCCCGACCCGGCCGTGACGTCGGTGAACGTCCCGTCGCCGTTGTTTCGATACAGGGTGTTGGGACCGGCGTTGCCGATGAACAGGTCACGGTCGCCGTCGTTGTCATAATCGCCGACGGTCACCCCGAAACAGTATCCCAATCCGGCCCCCGTCAGGCCGGCCTGCCGGGTGACGTTCTCGAATCTGCCGTCGCCCAGGTTGCGCAGGAGGCAGTTGTGAAACGACCGGTCGGTCTTCTCGACTTCCGGCAGCTTGGCGCCGTTGGTGAAGAAGATGTCCTGCCTGCCGTCGCCGTCGTAGTCAAAGATGGCCACGCCGCCGCACATGGGCTGAGGAAAGTACTTGCGGCCGGTGAAGTCGTTATTGGATCGGTAGCCAAGTTCCGATTTGGATGCGATGTCGATGAATCGGATCGGTCCCGTATCGTCCCCGCGGGCGGCTGTCCTGGATTGGGCGCTGAAGAACCCCGAGAAAGGGAAAGCCAATACCGGAATAAGCAGGTGGCTCCACGCCAGGGTCCATCCCATGGGATGCATCGGAGTCATGGTACGACAAACGTCGGTTTATACGGGAGTTCCGCAGGTTACGGCTGTTGCCGCCAGATCTGGACCAGCTCCCACTCCACGTCTTCCCGGGCTTGGCCGAAGTTTCCCAGGATGATGTCGGTGCGGCCGTCTCCGTCAATGTCTCCCAACGCCAGGGTGATGTAGTCGCACGGTATATCGGCCAAAGAGCGGGGTTGGAAGGTTCGTGGTTGGGTCTGCTCGTACCAGACCACTCCCGAGAGATTGTATCGACGGCGCACCTCCTCGGTCAGATTGGGGAAATAGGAAACGGCCACCAAGTCGAGATCGCCATCTCCGTCCAGGTCTCCGGCTTCGGCGCGGAGTGCGCCGTAGTAGGAGTCCACCCAGTGATGGACAAAGGAAAGATCACCTTTGTTCTCCAGCCACGACAGGCCATGGTAGGGCCTCATCTCCGCCCCGGCGTCCAGGGTGTCCCCATGGGTGAAGAGCACGTCCAGGTCCCCGTCTTGATCCAGATCGACCAATTCGAGTCCGCTCGAGCCCCAGTGTGGGTGAGGAGCGGTGAACAGCGTTTTCTTTTCGAAGGCTCCTGGTCCCCGATTGAGGAACGCGACCACCGCTTCATGTTCCTGGGACAGGAGGGCGAGGAAGTCGGGCCGGCCATCCCGGTCGAGGTCCACGACGGGAATGTGAATCGCCCCGGCCCGGTCATCCAGTTCCAGGGATCTGAAATCTCCGGCTGCGAGATTCGAGGGCTTTTCCGGATCGGATCCGTTTTCCAGGTAATGGATGCCGCCCATCGTCCTCCACCCGAACTCGGCGACGATGACGTCCAGGTCCCGGTCCCCGTCAAAGTCCGCCGCCTGGACGTCGGCGACCCGGCCGAGCCCGGTGAGCAGACGGTGGACCTCGAATTCGCGCTTTCCGGTCCGCCGAAGCCAGGCCACCGACCCCGTTCGCTGGTCGGTCGGCTTGGGCCATCCGAGATCCGCGATCAGCAGGTCGGTCCGTCCGTCCCGGTCCAGATCAACGGCCTCGGCATGGCATGGATTGGTGAGTTTGGCGATGGGGTGGAGGTCCATCCGGCCATCGTCGGGATCCGTCCAACTCACCCATCCCGAGATCATGTCGCTGACCACCAGTTCGGGGCCTTCGAGGTCCGAAAACAGTTCCAGAAGACGGACATTGGCGGCTCCCGGCTGGAGACCGCGAACCGTTTTGCCGGGCAGGAGCCGCCGGCTGAACCGGAGTTCGGCCCCCCCGCGCTTCGCCGCCCAACGCGGCGTGTCCAATTGGGCAGGCGCCTTCGACCGGAAGTAGGAAGCCACTTGCAAGGCATCGATTTCCCAGATCGGTTTGTTGTGAGATTGCAGGAGGGTAATATTGGCCAGCCTGAACTTCCTCTGGATCAGACTTGGCCATTCTTTCTTGGGCAGGATCTCCGGAGGCGTCCATTCGTGACACTGGGTGCAAGCCTCGCGGATTCTTGTTTCCAGGGCTTCCTCATCCGTGGGCTGGGGGAGTTCGGATGAGAACCCGCCTGCGGCGAGCCGGACCGGGCTGAGCAAGAGGAGACTCAGACAGAGAACCGAGAAACAGCCGGCCGACTGACCACACGACGTCATGCTCGAGATGGTAGCCAGGAGGGGGGACAGTCCTGTCCCCCATTCTTGTCTCCCCCACAGTTCCTAGAATCGGCGGTTAGGAAACCGCCGCTCCCATCCTTATAATCTGCTTCATGGCCCGGAAAGGCCGAGGCTCGCGGCGCCGGCAGAGAAAGAAAAAACGAGTTCGAAGGACCTCGGCGAAGACAAGCCATCAATCCGTCCCGCAGAAACCGTCCCCGGACCGGAGGCCCAAAAGCCTCTACCTGGGACTGGCGATCCTCGGCGCCATTCTCGCAGCCGGAACTCTCTATTTCTTCAAAGAACGAGCTGAACCTTTCACCCGGAACGTCTGGACTGAGGAGTACACGATCCCTCCAAGGGACCTTCCGCTGGGTGACGTCGAAAATGCCTTGAGGAAGGTTCCGGAAGGCGCCGACGAATGGAATACGGAGGAGCTGGACGTCGAAATCGAGAGTCGGCTCCAGAAGCTGGCCGGTGCGCTCAAGGGTGAACTCGGCGCCGCTTCCTTTCTTCCCGGGTTGCTGAGCGCCGAGTTCAAGGGAACGCCGCTGGAGCCGGGGGTGAGCCGCAAGGTCAAGGCCGAAGATGGATTGGAAATCTTCCGGGGAGAGCCCGACCGTGAGGAGCGCGTCACGGCGGCGGCGTTCCCGTCGGAGATCGCCAAGCTCTTGCGGGAAGCGGTCCGGATCGAAAATGTGAAATTCAAGGTGACGAGGATCGAATCGCCTCGGATTCCAGGATCTTCCGTCGTCAGCGACGTCATCTACACCATTGTCGGTCAGGGCAGGGATGGCGAATCCTTGCAGTGGGAGGGGGACTGGCAACTCAGTTGGCAAAAGGACCACGCGGGCCGTTGGAAACTCTCCCGGCTGCAAGTGCTTGCCACATCCCGGGCGCGGAGTGCCGGGAACGCCTTCACGGAGGTCACGCACCAGGCGCTGGGGAAGAACGACTCTTTCCGGAAGCAGTTGCTTCAGGGAGTCGAGTATTGGCAGGGGATCCTCGACTATGTGGCGGGAATGGACATCTATGGCCACAACGGCGTCGCCATCGCCGATATCGACGGCGACGGCGATGAGGATTTCCACGTCTCCCAGCCGGCGGGCCTGCCCAATCTGCTGTTTCGCAACGAGGGAGACGGCACCTTTCTGGACGTCACGGAAAAGGCGGGAGTCGACGTCCTGGACAACACGGCCTCCAGTTTCTTTACCGACACGGACAACGATGGGGACCCGGACCTGATTCTCATCGGGACCAGCTCACTGCTGTTTCAAAACGACGGTTCCGGCCGGTTCAGCCTGGCCACCGACTCCGGGTTCGAAGCCATCGATGACACCGACGGCAGCAAAGTGTCCGCTGCCGTGGCCGACTACGATCTGGACGGACATCTGGATATCTATGTCTGCTCCTACGCCTTCTGGCAGGGGCAGGAGGAATTGGGCAACTATCCCTTTCCCTACCATGACGCCAACAACGGCGCTCCGAACATCCTCCTGCGGAACCAGGGGAACGGGTCGTTCCGCGACGTCACCCAGCAATCCGGAATGCACCGGAACAATCTGCGTTACAGCTTTGCCGCGGCGTGGGGCGACTACAACGGCGACCGATACCCGGACCTGTACGTGGCCAACGACTTCGGCCGCAACAACCTCTATCGGAACAACGGTGACGGCACCTTCACCGATGTGGCCCGGGAAGCGGGAGTGGAGGACATCGGAGCGGGGATGAGCGCGGCTTGGGAGGACTACGACAACGACGGCCGACTGGACCTCTACGTGGGAAACATGTGGTCGTCGGCGGGTCAGCGGATCACTTCGTTGCGGCAGTTTCAGAGCCAGCGGCCGCAAGAAGAGGTCCAAAACTATCAACGGCATGCCAAGGGCAACTCGTTGTTCTCCAATCGGGGCGACGGCACGTTCGAGGAAGTCGGCGCGGAAGCGGACGTGGAGTTGGGACGGTGGGCCTGGAGCAGCGATTTCTTCGACTTCGACAACGACGGTCATGAAGACCTGTACGTGGTGAACGGCTTCATCACCAACGAAGACACGAAGGACCTCTGAAGCTTCCTCTGGCGGCAGGTCGTGTCGCAATCGCCATCGAAGTCTGCCGTGGCTTCGGCCCCGCCCGGAGCCCGCATCGGCGCGGAATACCGGAACGGATGGGACGCTGTGAACCTGCTGATCCGGCAGGGCGGTTCCCTGAGTGCGCGCGAGACCAACAATTTCTACATCAACTGCGGCGACGGAACCTTTGCCGACGCCTCGGGCATCACGGGACTGGACTTTCCCGAGGACGGCCGGGCGTTCGCCGTGGGCGATCTGGACCAGGACGGCGACCTGGACCTCATCCTCAAGAATCGCAATTCTCCGCAACTCCGGCTGCTGCGGAACCAGTCCGAAAGCGGCTACAACGCGGTCAGTTTCGACCTCAGGGGAACGCGCAGCAACAAGGACGCGGTCGGAGCGAAGATCACCATCGAGACCGACTCCGGCTCCAGGTCGAAATACGTCAAGATCGGATCGGGTTTCCTGTCCCAGAGTTCCCGCCGGGTCTGGTTCGGCCTGGGGAACCAGGACGGGATCCGGCAGGTCAAGATCGAATGGCCCAGTGGGGAAGTCCAGACCGTTCGCGATCTTCCGGTCAACCATAGGATCGTGATCGTAGAGGGAGAGGACAGGACGGAGGCCATTCTCTTTCGGTCCCTCCCGCAAGATGACCCCAGTCCTGACGAAGGGAGGGGGGCGCGCGCCGGGGATCCTCCTCTCTATAGTGGAACCTGGCTGCTGGAGAAACTTGCGGCGCCCAAGTTCCGGTTGCCCAGCGTGAACGGAAGGGATCATTCCCTGGGCATGTACAAGGGCCGCCGGGTGTTGTTGAACTTCTGGGCGACCTGGTGTCCGCCTTGCCGGGAGGAACTGCGGGACCTGCGATCACATCGGGACGATCTGCGAGACCTCGGCGCCGCGATTCTGGCCATCTCCGTCGACGATCCCGCGGACCGCGCAAAAGTCCTGGAGTATGCCCGGGAGGAGAAGTTGCCGTTCCCGGTGCTGCTTGCCGACGAGGACGTCATCGCCGCGTACAACCTGGTGAATCGCTTCCTGTTCGAAAAGATACGCGACCTGGCCGTTCCCACGTCCCTGCTTCTGGATCGGGATGGGAACATCGTCAAGATCTACCGGGGCAGAGTTCCGGCCCGCCAGATCATTCGGGACATTCAAAGCATCCCTCGGTCGGAAGACGAACTGGTCCGGGCCGCCTTTCCCTTTCCTGGGAAATCCTTCGGCATGGAATTCGTCCGGGACTACACCATGATCGCCGATTCATTCCGGAGGGCCGGACTCAACGACCAGGCGGCAGTCTACTATCAGCACCAGTTGCTGGAGCAGGGCCACGACACGCCCGAGTCGTGGAACAGCCTCGGGCTTCTCTATGAACAAGAGGGGAAAGTGGACCAGGCGCGTGAGGCCTACGAAAAGGCCGTCCGGCTGAATCCCGACTACGCGGACAGCCACAACAATCTCGGCGCGATGCACTTGAAGGCAGGGGAAATCGACAAGGCCATAGACAGCTACCGCACCGCCGGGCGACTGGCTCCCTGGTCAGCCGACGTCCAGAGCAACCTGGGCCATGCGCTGCTGGAAAAGGGTCTGCATGCCGAGGCCGTGCGTGCGTTCCGGCGAGCTCATGAGATCGACGGTCAGGCTTCCCAGCCCCTGGTCGGCCTCGGCAACGCCTATCTCCAGATGAAGCGCTTTCAAGAGGCGATCTCGGTGTTTAGCCGGGTTTTGAAGATGGAGCCGAATTCCGCAGACGTCCACCACAATCTCGGCTTCGCGTACCTGGAGTCAGGCCGGCTCGACGACTCTCTGGCGTCGTTCGACAAGGCGCTCCGGCTGCGTCCTCGATACGCCAGCGCCCAGAACAACAAGGGGACGGTCTTCTTGCGAAAGGGCAGGTTCGAGGAGGCGGGACGCGCTTTCGAGGCGGCAATCCAGGCCGACTCCGAGTTCAGGCCCGCCTATATCAACCTCGCCATGACGCGCCTTCGGGAAAACGAAATCGGGAAGGCCGAGGACGTGCTGCGCCGGCTGCTCAAGGTGAATCCGGACGATGCCGTGGCTCGGGACCTGCTGGCCCAGATCGAGCAAGCGAAGTCCTCGGCGCCATAGAAGGAGAGAATTTCGAGCTAACGCGATTCGTCGTGGGTCTCGAACTCCGCCGGCATGGTGATCTCCAGCACCACCCAGTCGTCGGAGTATTCCAGCACCTCGTGCTTGATCCCGGGCGGCTGGTACCAGGCGTCGCCCGCCTCCACGCGGATCTCGCCGATGTCTTCGAAGTAGAGCCGCGCCCACCCCTGGATCAGGTAGACCATCTGGAATTCCAGGTCGTGGGAGTGGTAGCCCATGGGGCCGCCGCAGGGTTGCTCGGCCCGTATGACGTGGGCCAGCACCCGGCCTTCAGTGGCCTCCTTGATCCCCAGGTCCCGGTAGGCGAAATAGGGCCGCAGGTCCTTGCCCCACTGGGCATCCTTGGCACGCGCTGCAAATGATCCGGTCCGCTTTTCGGTCATGGAACAACTCCTTTTTCGGTAATCGTCAACCGATTCTACGGGGCGCCGATATAGGCTTCAAGTTCCCAAGTTCTTGATATAAAGTGACTTGAATCGCTTCCGCAGGCTCAATTTTACACGCGGGTCGGGGTGTCGCACGAGCCCGGGACCACTCGTTCCGCATGTCCGCTGGCCACCGACCGGTAGGCGGCCTCCAGCAACTCGATGGTGCGTGCGGATATCTCGCCCGGCGACCAGTTCTCCCGGCTCCGGCGACATGAAATTCGCCTCTCCCTTCGCCTGTTGACCTCCTTGAAATGGACCATCCAATAGTCCATATTTGAGTAGCCGATGCGGATTTCCGTCACCGAAGCGAAAGGACAATTGACCGAACTTGTCCGCCGTGCGGAGGCGGGCGACGAAGTGGCGCTTACCCGTCATGGCCATGCGACGGTCATGCTGGTGCCGGTGCAGCGACGCCCCAACGCTACGGAGCGGCGCAGGGCGATTGTCGCGATACAGGCCGCCGTCGCGAGAAAACGAACTGATGGCGAGAGCGCAGACCGCAGTCAGGATTTTCTTTATGACGAGAACGGCCTGCCGAAATGATCGCAGTCGACACGTCGGCCCTGATGGCGATCCTGCAGGTCTGGCATCGCGGTCTCGACACGATCAGGGTGAACCCCTGGTTGCGTCGAGGACCACTCGTTCCGCACGGCCTCCGGCCGCCGACCGGTAGGCGGCCTCCAGCAGCTCGATGGTGCGCGCGGAGATTTCTCCCGGCGACCAGTTCTCCCGGCTCCGTCCCAGGATCAGGTCGATGAACCGGTTGGGCGGGCCGTCGCAGGCGTAGTCCCCCTCGCCCGGCTCGACCTCCAGCTCGAAACTGCTGCTGTCGTTACGGTGAATGGTCAGGTGCTCATGGAAAAGATCGAGACTCAGCTCCCCCTCACTGCCGTAGATGCGGATGTCCATCTCGTGCTTGGGCTTGGTGGAAGGCTGGGTGCCGGCGGCGGAAATGGTCCCGATGGAGCCGTTGTCGAACTTGGCCACGATGGCGTCGTACATCTCGACCGGAGCGCCGGCGCCGCTCATGTAGGCGAACACCTCGCTGCCGCGCAGGCCGGTGAGCCAGAACAGGAGCGCCACGCTGTGGGACAACTGGGAGTATCCCTGCCCGCCGCCGGCTAGATCGGGATCGCTGTAGAAGGTCTCCGGATCGGGGATATTCTCCATGGGATAGGGCCATTTGTGTCCCATGTAGAGCGCCCGCAGCGCCGATCCCATGTGGCAAACGATGTACTCCACCTCTCCGACCGCTCCCTGATCCATCTTCTCCTTGGCGACGGCGACCATACGGACGTAGTGCCAGCCGGTGGGAATGGAGAGCACCAACCCGCGCGCGTTCGCCGTCTCCACCAGGTCCCAGGCCTCGGCGGCCCGCAACGCCATGGGCTTTTCCACCAGGACATGACGGCCCGACTCCAGACTGGCCTTGGATTGCTCGTAGTGGAATCCGTGAGGCGAGGCGATCACCACCGCGTCGAGGGGCTGTTCCAGCAGCTCACGGTAGTCGGCCGTGGCGTAGGGAAAGCCGAACTTCTCCACCGCAAGGTCCCGCGACTCCTTCGTGGGCGTGGCGACACCCGCCAACACCACGTCGTCCCGGGCCTGCAGGACAGGCATGTGATTGGTCTGCGCCCAGTTTCCCGCCCCGATGAATCCCACCCGGACCGTTTGTGCTGTCTCTAATGCCATTTTCGTGTGCCTTTCAGGGGGGCATTCTTGTCTGGCCTCCCCCCGGAGTCGGCGCCTGAAAGACGCCGCTCCCGGCGGAGGACAACTGGCCGAAGCCCCGGAATCTCCTCCTGTGCCGGGAAATAGGGCCCCTTGAGCTCCTTGAACCGAACGTGGCGCAAGACCGCCGGAGTCGGGCCCGGCGTATCGAGCACCAGCGCCTCCGTGAACATTCCCTCATAGCCGACGCGGTAGTTCATGGGATTCTTGACCACGATGAACTTGGCGTTCCGCGTGTCCATACCCACCGACCGGTATTGCTCGTCGGCCCAATCGTACGTGGGATAGGTGCAGATCAGCACTTGGATCGAATCGATCCTGAACCGCACCGACGGCCCCATGTCCACGACTTGGCCGCCCCAGATGCCGCCCGAGTAGACGAACTTTCCGTCGGTCAGTTTCTCGATCCGCCCGGTCACCGAGATGGGCTGTCCCCAGCGAGGATCCACCTTGTGACCCAGTGTCAGTTCGATCTCCGTGCCGGCCCCAGCCTTATGGCATCTGGCCGCGGCTTCCGGATCGACGACGGGAACCAGGGCGGGTACCGAAACCGGGTTCTCCAACAGCGCGCGCAATGTGGCCACGCTATCGCCGGCGGCACCTCCCCCGACGCTATCCGCGGTCTCCAGCAGCAGAATGGGACCTCCCTCCATCTCCAGTCCACTGGCGATCGCCTCCCGCGGAGTCCAGACTCGGGGTTCCAGGTCGAATCTTCGCTCCCAATACATCTCCGCGATCTGCGTGGACAATTCCACGGCCATGGAGAGGTCGCCGTCGGTGATAACCAGGCCGCCTCCTCCCATGCCGGGATGATCGAGATAAGGTTGGACCAGGAAGGTGCTCGTTGACAGCACGCCGGGCCGCTGTTCCATGGCCTTGGCGAAGCGCATCACGTCGGCAAAGGGGGCCGAACCTTCCGTGGAGCCCATGATCCCGCCCACGATGACCGGCACCTTGGCCATCGCCATGGCCGGCCGAACCCTCCCATCGAGGATGTCTAGCAACATTCGGACGCCTCGGACTCCGGTGGAATAGGTGTCGCGGTGGGGATAAGTCTCCCAGGCCAGCAACGCCTCGGTGTATTCGACCATTTTCCCGCTGACGTGGGCGTGCAGATCGAGCGTTCCGACGATGGGGGTCCCGGATCCCACCTCGTTGCGCACTGCCTCCACCAAATCTCCTTCCAGGTCGCCAATCTCTTCAACTGCCGCGCCTCCATGCAAGGGGAGCAGCACTCCGTCGACCGGCATGGAGTCCCGTAACCTTTTCAGAAGCTCCGTCTTCAGCGTGAGGTAGCACTCCCGGCTCAGGATGCCCCCCGGGACGGCGGTGGCCACCAGCAGCGGCACGATGTCCGCGCCGCGATCCCTCAGACCGGACAACATTCCCCCGACGACCCCGTCCGTCGACTCCAGGACTTGGTGCCCCCGTCGCAGTTCCGTCCGTTCGAAACAGGCCAGGTCGGTGAACGTCCCGACCAGGTGATTGGACTCCGTAAAGATGGTGCCGACGGCAATTCGATACGGTTGGCTCATTCTTCGAGATTCTCTCCGGCAGGTGTGAGGACTCAAGTCTGGGAGCGGGGGCTGTCCAACCCCCGGAACAAGTAAACCAGAAGCAGCGGGAAACTGAAAAGTCGCCCGCCGATCGAAAACGGGACTGTCCCCTTTTCGCGAGCGCTTGCACAATCCAAACGGTGGTTTTCGAGAAGTCCACGCTACTCCCTGAAGAGATCGGAGTGGGTCCCGGTACGGACCAAGTGCAATTCGTTGCCCTCTACACGGTAAATCACGAGCCAGTCCGGTTCGAGATGCGCCTCGCGGTACCCTTTCCAAATTCCCCGCAAAGGATGGCCGCGTTGCCGCGCGGCCAGAGGCTCCTGCTCGATCAACGAGGACAGCAACGACCGTAGCTTCGCCAAGTCCTTGCCTCGCGCCTCGGCTCCTCGCACATCGCGTTTGAACTGCGATGAGCGAACCGGGATCAACATGTCAGATATCGAGATCTCGGAATAGTTCCTTGGCGCTGTCGAAACGTTGGCCCTTGCCGTCGTCCAACTCCTTCATGGCCTGGACGGTCGCGGCATTGGGGACTTGGATGGCGAAGGGTAGTCGCTTCTCGTCGGCGACGCGCAACAACAACAGGCGAATCGCATCGGAGACGGTCAAGCCCATGGCCCTTAGCGCCTCGGTCGCACGTAGTTTGGTGTCGCTGTCGATTCGAGCCCGTACAACGGTGTCAGAACTCATCTTCAGATTTCCTTCTATGGAGTAGCTTCAATGTAGCTACAAGAGGCTGTTCCAGTCAAGAAAGACTCCGGCGAACGCATGCAGCGCGTGCGTGCGTGAGAACGGGGCTATCCTCTTCTAACCCGCCTGATATAGTCGGAAATTCAAGGTTGTTCCGAAAATTTAGCCAGGAGCTTCCTCGTGACTGTAGTTGTGATCATTTCAGCCAACATCGAATGGAACGCCGTCCGGAGAATCCTTCCGGAACCCGTCTCCCAAGCATCTCCTTGTGGAGAATGGTTTGAGATGGATCTTGATCTTGGAGATGACCGGCAGTCCGTCATCTTTTTTCACGGTGGATGGGGCAAGATCTCGGCGGCCGCATCAGCGCAATACCTGATTGACCGATGGTCTCCGGATCTGATCGTGAATCTGGGCACCTGTGGCGGGTTTGAAGGGGAAGTTGAAAAGAACACCGTCGTGCTGGTCGAGCGAACGGTTGTCTATGACATTGTCGAGCAGATGGTGGATGCCGAGGAAGCCATCCGGGACTACTCAACCGAGATCGATCTTTCCTGGTTGAGCGGACCATACCCCCATCCCGTGTTGAGAAACGTTCTCGTATCCGCAGACCGGGATCTCAGGCCGAAGGACATTCCAGACTTGAAGTCCAAATACGGCGCCGTGGCGGGAGATTGGGAATCGGGCGCGATCGCCTGGGTGGCCAACCGGAACCGGGTCCGATGCCTCATTCTGCGCGGGGTGACGGATCTCGTCGGTGATGAAGGCGGCGAAGCTTATGCCGGCCAAGTGCAGATCTATGTGGAAAATACGAAGCGGGTCATGAGCGATCTGATTTTGCAGCTTCCCAAGTGGATCGTATATGGACGCCAAGACCGGACCGATCTATAAATTGACAATCGCTTCATAAGTGAAGTGGCGACGTAGTCTGGCGATGGCCCGACGGTCGAAATGGAAGTCTCATTGAAAACCGCGCGAGGTCTCATGTCTCTTTCGGTTCGGCGGCTCGCTCTTGCAGCACTTTTCGTGCTCGGTCTCATCTATTGCGCTCGCTCGAGCCGCGAGGTGTCGCTTTCGGTTCGGGTCCTCGATGCCGGCACCGGTCAACCTACGCCGGTGCGGGTCTTGCTGAGGGACTCGGACGGCAACACTCCCCGGGTCACGGGCGCGCTAACGGTTTCGGAATCTGCGCTCCCCATCCCGGATGCCGCCATCCCGGTCATGTACGGACGCTACGATCGCGCGGAAGGGTATCTGCTCCAGCCCGACGGCTCCTTCTACGTCGACGGTTCTTTCGAGGCGCAACTGCCACCGGGGTCGTATTCGCTCAAGCTGTCCAAGGGATATGAATTCGTCGCGCAGACCGTGCAGCTCGATCTCAACCCGGGCGAGAGCCTTTCCCGACAGTACGAGTTGGAGCGATGGATCGACATGCCCGGGCGCGGCTGGTACTCGGGGGACGATCATATTCACCTGCGGCGGTCGCCGCGCGACGATCCGGCCATTCTTCGCTGGGCGGCCGCAGAGGACGTGCACGTGGCGCACCTTCTCCAGATGGGGGATTTTTGGGCCACTTATTACTCTCAATATGCTTGGGGCAGCCGGGGCCGTTACCGCGAAGGGGACTACATCCTCTCGTCCGGCCAGGAAGGCCCCCGGACGCCCGAGATCGGTCACACCATCTCGCTCGGGGCGGAAGAGTTCGTCCGATTTCGAGACGACTACTACGACTACGGCCGAGTCTTCGACCAGGTGCACGAGCTGGGAGGCATTACCGGCTTCGCCCATCAGGCGATGACCTTTCACGGCTATCGTGGAATGACACTCAATGTATTGCGAGGCAAGGTCGACTTTCTCGAGGTGATGCAGTTCTGTCCCAAGGAAGGGCCGCTGGCGCTGAAGCACTATTACCATTTCCTGGATCTTGGATATCGTCTTACGGCGTTGGGCGGCTCCGACTTTCCCTGGTGTGGCCGGGGACCTCGCTTCGGCCTTGAAGAGGGGTGTTCGCAGATCGGCGACGCCCGCTTCTACGCCTACACCGGCGACAGCTTCTCGTTTGACCACTGGCTGCAGGGCGTGAAGGCTGGCCGCACCTTCGTTACCAGCGGACCAATGCTGGAGCTTACGGTGGATGACCAGCTTCCCGGCGCGACGCTGGATGTGGAATCGGGCACTGGAATAAAGATCTCGGCCAAAGCCTACGGGCAGGCGTCTCAAATCCCCTTGCGTCAACTGGAAATCGTAGGGCATTCCCAGACGTTGAAGAAAGTCTCTGCCGGGGAGCCGGGACAGAGTGAAGAGTTGCTCTCGATCGAGATGGAGCTTCCGGTGCAACGCGGGATCTGGGTCGCCGCCCGGGCCGATGCCGCCCACACCCAAGTCGCCCATACGACGCCGGTCTACGTCGGAGTGAACGGTGCGGGCTTCCACAACCCGGCAACGGCCGAACACTACCTGGAGCTTTGTCGCAGCTACCTGAAGGAGTTGGAAGAGGATCTGGTCCAACCAGGCGAAAGACGCGACAACCAGTCCTTCCGACACAAAGAGAACCTGGAACGGCAGATCGTTGAGACCAGAGCCGCGCTGAGGAATTTGGCTTCGCGTCTGGACGGGGATTGACTTGGCTCGCGGCGTTATCCGATCGCTTCCGTTTCCAGACCTCTGCGACCGGTTGGGGTAGAATGGAAACCTCAAGATGATTCAGGCGAAACCAGCAATTCGTTTCCTGGCCTTCGCACTCTCCTTCCTGGTTTTCCCGCCGCATGCGATCGCCCAAAAACAGGAAGAGAAAGTCGATCCCTTTGAAAAGTGGTTGAAGGAGGACGTCCTCTACATCATCGCGGACGAGGAGAAGAGCACTTTCCAAAATCTGACGACCGCCGTGGAGAAGGAAAACTTCATCGAACAATTCTGGCGGCGGAGAGATCCGGACCGCTCGACACGGGAGAACGAGTTCAAGGAAGAGCACTACCGGCGGATCGCGTTCGCCAACGATCATTTCCACTATGCCGGCGTCTCCGGATGGAGAACGGACCGGGGCCGGATCTACATCATTTTCGGAGAGCCCCAGAGCCGCGAGCGGTATACGTCAGGCGCCATGTATTTTCGGCCCTTGTCCGAGGGCGGAGGGCGGACTCGAACCTTTCCCTATGAGAGATGGCATTACAACCACATGCCGGGAATCGGCCAGGGCGTCGATCTGGAGTTCGTGGACCGGTCCCAGACCGGCGACTTCCAGTTGGCCCTGCGTCCCGAGGAGAAGGACGCACTGATGAATGTGCCGGCCGGCGGGTGGACGTTCTACGAGATGATCGGTGCGGAAACCCGGCCCGGGCGGTTCATCACCAGGGATCTGATGCGAACTACGGGGTTCGAGGGGGAGGGACACCACCGGACCTCTTCGAATCCTTTCCGGATGTTGGAAACTTTTTTCCAGGCCCAGCGACCCCAGGAAATCAAGTTCGACGATCTCCGGGCCGCAGTACAGACGCGGGTCACCTACGACGAACTTGCCATGCAGGTGACCGACTCCTACCAGGTGCTGAATCCGAATACCTTCCTGGTGCCGATCACCGTTGTCGTTCCGGGCTCGCAGTTGAGTTATGAGGACCTGGCTGACGGAACGCGCCGCGCGACCGTCGAATTGTACGGATCCATCACGGCAATGGGGGGCCGGATGGTCCATGAGTTCGAGGAATCGATCTACCGGGACCTTCGCAGCGAACAGGAACGGGTTGCCCGGGATGTCTATTTCCAGAAGAAGCTTCCCGTTTCTCCCGGGATCTACAAACTCAACGTCATTGTCCGCGACCAACAGAGCGGCCGTATGGGTGCGATCCAGCGTCGGCTGGGTCTTCCCATGAAGGTTCCCAGCAATCTGAATCTCTCCTCGGTGACCTTGGCCGACTACATCGTCCCGGCGCAGGGGGAAACGGTCACCGCGCCCTTCGTCACGCCGCTCGGCTGGAAAGTCTACCCTTCCATGGACGGGGAGTTTCGGCGGGATGATCCGCTGGGAACCTATTTCGAGATCTACGGCTACGCCGTCGACGGCGCCAGCGAGGCTCCGGACCTGGGCATCCATGCCAGGATCTGGGATCGGAAAGGAAAGGCGATCCTGAACGCTCCCGGACAGAATCAGATCGTGCCCTATGCCGACCGGGTGCTGGTCGCTCAGGTGTTCGACCTCAAGTCGCTGGATCCGGGAGATTACCGGTTGGAGATCAAAGTCGAGGATCGGATCGCCGACGCGGACGTGGCTGGGGAAGCCCTCTTCCAGGTCAAAGTTCCGGACTAGTCATCGATTCACCCCGATTTCCGCCGGATAGGAGGCGCCGGTTCCTCTTTGGGGCGTCGGCATCAATCCATGTGGAAGACTTCTTCCCAGGGTTACGCATTCCAGCGCTTGACGACTCCTTTCTCCGATAGCTCTCGGGCGGCGGCCGCGTAATCCTCGGTTTCGAGGTAGATGATCACAGTACTTCCTCGGACGAAACAACTGTGATTCCTGATGCCCGCTCTGGTCCCCGCCTCGATCAACTCAGGCCAGACGTGCTGGTGGGCCTCCTTGTAGCCCTGAACCATGTCCGGTTTCAGTCTCATAATGTATGCGATGCGTTCCATCATTCCCCATCCCGGTGTGTCGCAACGTTAGTGGACTGGCTCCCGCTCGGGACACCGTCCAGTCAGTCTAACTCAAGCTGCGCGGTCTGCTTGGCGAATCGACCGGGAAAACACCAGAAGCAGACTGAAGAATAGCGCGTTTTCGTCATATACTTTCGGCGCCGTGAGAGTCTACGGCTAACCGTTTTGCGTCTTTTCGTCACGTCCGAAGGGAGATTCAAGTCATGTCGTCAACACTTTACGCGGGTGTCGCCCGCAGGGTGATCAACCCCGAGATCGGCACGGCCATGGGAGGGCTGAGGCTGTTCTCGAGTCCGATTCAGGCCATCGAGAGCGACTTGACGGGAACCGTCCTGGTGCTGTCGAACCAGGCCACCAAGGTGGCCGTCGCCGCCCTGGATCTTGCCGTGTTCTCTCCTTCCGAGGGTTTGGCAATGCGCGAGCGCATGGGAAACGCCATCGGTACTCCCGCGGCCAACGTCATGCTCAATCTGAGCCACAACCACAGCTCCCCCTGCCTGCCCAAGTGGGTTCCCGACACCGATGAGCAGATCCGGCTGAAGTCTCGATACCGGGACAACTTGAGTGATTGGCTCGTCGAGGCGGTACAGGAGGCCGATTCCCGTCTCCAGCCGGCGCGGATCGGCGCCGGCTGGGGGGAGAGCGACATCGGCATCTACCGGCGGGAGACCGGGCCCGACGGCCGGGATGTGCTGGGCGAAGTGCCGGATCACCCCATCGACCCATCCGTGGGTGTGGTCCGGGTCGACGATCTGAACGGCAACCCCATCGCGGTCCTGTTCAGCTACGGCTGTCACCCGGTCACGGTGGGGCCGCGTTCCATGGTGGCCTCGACCGACTTTCCCGGTCCGGCGCGAGAGGTGCTCGAGAAGTGCCTGGGTACGACGGCGATATTCCTGCAGGCGTGCGGCGGAAATATCAATCCCCGCCCCGGCATCGGCTACGAGGTCGATTGCCGGGACGTGAAGGGGCGAATCGGGATGGCGCTCGGAGGAGAAGCTTTGCGGGTCGCCGCCGGGATTCGTACCCACCTGGAGCCGGGAGACCGGATCCCTCTCGGCAACGTTCCCAACATCCTGTTCCGGCCCTGGCGGTCCGCACAGGGAGACACCTGCACCTACCTGGGGGCCGTTGAAGAGACCATCGGGCTCGAATTCGGAAATCTCCCCTCCCCCGACGAGGCCGGGCGGATCCGCGACCAGTGGAGCGCCGAGCTGGAGCGGCGGCGGGGCGGGACGGCCCGGCAGGGGGAGACTTGTGTCGCGGGCCGGTGTACTCAGCGGGCC
>JAPOYZ010000018.1 GCA_026706325.1 Candidatus Aminicenantota bacterium | reverse complement strand
GCTTGCTGCGGGAGACAAGGAGCAGGTCGCACCACTTGTAGGTCCAGTAGTCCACGAACTCAGGCCGCTCCAACAGCGAATCGACCAGCCTGGCCCTTTTGTCCGGGTTCGTGTCTTTGACGAACCGCCGAGCCTCCCGGGCGCTGGGCAGGACTCCGGCGGCGTCCAGGTAGGCCCGGCGGACGAAATGGTGATCGTTGGAGAGCCGGTAGGGGGGCAGTCCCAGATCTTCCAACTTTTTCAGGACCAGATCGTCGATCCGGTTGTGGCGGGGAGCCCGGACGTAGGCTTCGGGACGGTGCCCTTCCGTCATTGGAATGGTGACCCGGGCCGAAGCCACCTGATCCAGGCACCAGACGGAGACGTGGGCCTCTCCCTGGCCCAAGGCTCGGGCCCGTCCCGTCTCGGCTACGCTGAGGATTCCCGAATCGGTGGAGGAGAACTTGGCCCAGTGGGTCACGTCCTTCTGCGACCCGTCATCGAACATGGCCTGAACCAGGACTCCGTGCTGTTGACCGGGCTGGAGGCGAAGGTGCGAAGGGATCACCCGGAGGCTTGCGACACGGCGGTCCGTCGGCCGCGGGGGCGCGGCGCCCGCGGCGATCCACTCGGACAGCACCTGGTAATTTCGGGACGGCACCGTCAAACGCCGTCCTCCACCGTGGGGAACCGCCAGGGTGGGCTTCATGAGCACGAGGCTCCGGGCGGGTTCCAATGTCAGGACTCGCCGGCCCGCTCCCTCCCGGGTGAGAGCCGCGTGGTCCGCTTCGGGAGCATAGCCCCTCAGGCTCAGCTTCAGGTAGTTCTGTCCCGACGCCGCCCCGTGGCAGGGACCGGAATTGCATCCGGCCTTGGTAAGAGCCGGCAGCACGTGGTTTCGAAAGCTCCACCGAAAGGGTTCCGCGGACCCCGGAACCCGGATGCGGGCGCTCGCCTTCCTGCCGTCCGGGAGACGGGCCAGGAGGGTGGTGCTTCCGTCGGAGACCGCCGCGATGGTGGAGGATTCCTCCACCGCCGCCACCTCCGGATCGGAGACGACGAGATGCGCTTCGTCCGTCCAGTCCCGGACCGACCCTCCACCCCTCGCCGGCTCCACCACCAGCAACCGTTGGGTGGTCCTGGGTCCCGAGAGGACGATCTCCTCCGGAAGCAGCTTGAGAGCCTCGGGCTCGGTTTGAAGAAGCGCCCCCGCCAGGAGACAGGAAATCCAGGTCATCATCCGCCAAAGAGTTCGTGAATCGGCTCCACGCCGATGTCCACGATGGGGATGGGCCGGCTCTGGGGGCCGGGCAGCTCGGTATGGAGGTCGATTCCCAGCGACTTGTAGATGGTGGCCAGGACTTCCTGGGGTCCCACGGGCCGGTCGCGCGGTTCCGCCGCGATTCGATCCGAAGAACCCACCACCTGTCCGCCCTGGATCCCTCCTCCTGCCAGGATGATGGTGGAGACCGAGGGCCAGTGGTCCCGTCCCCCGGCCGGGTTGATCTTGGGGGTCCGTCCGAATTCTCCCATGGCCACCACCAGCGTCTGCTCCAGCAATCCCCGGTCGTGGAGGTCTTCGATCAGGGATGAGTAGGCGTTGTCGAACATGGGCCCCAGCTTGTCCAACTCGGTGATGGGGCTGAAGGGGGACGAGCCGTGAACGTCCCAGGAGACGCCGCCCCCGAAGTCGTCGAACATGTTGATGGTCACGAAGCGGACTCCCGCCTCCACCAGGCGCCGCGCCAGGAGGCAGCTCTGGCCGAACCGGTTCCGCCCGTAGCGGTCCCGCAACTGGTCTTCCTCCGACTTCAGGTCGAACGCCGCCCGGGCCCGGGCCGATGAGACGATGCTGTAGGCTTGGTGGTAGGCGGAATCGAGGAGCCGTGTCGAGGCGCTGCCTTCTTCAAACGTGCGGAAAGCGCGGTCGACCACGTTCCGGAAGGACCGGGCCCGTTCCACCCGGATGGCGGAGACGTATTCGGGCGGAACCAGGTCCTGAATCCGGAAATCGTCCCGGGAAGGATCCGAGTGGATCAGGAAGGGGTCATGAGTCTTGCCCAGAAAACCGGCGGACTGTCCCTTGCGGGACGTCAGCGGGATGGGAAGGACCAGGTGTGGAGGCAACTCGGAATCGGCGCCCTTCAGAAAACCGGTGGCGGAGCCCAGATTGGGGTAGACGATTCCGGGAGAGAAGGACTGGCCCGTCTGGACCAGGTAGTGGGCCAGGGGATGGGCGGGGACATTGTGGTGAAAGGACCGCACCAGGGCGTAGCGGTCCGCATGCCGGGCCATGCGGGGGAAGATCTCCGAGATCCGAATTCCCGGGACGTTGGTGGGGATGGGCCGGTAGGGCCCGCGGATCTCGGAGGGCGCCTCCGGCTTCATGTCCCAGGTGTCCATTTGGGAGGGGCCGCCCACCAGGAAGAGAAAGATGCAGTTGACGTCGCGGCTCTTGTCCACGGCGCCCCGGGCCTCGAGTCCGCAGAGGTCGGCGAGACTCAGACCCAGGCAGGACAGGGCTCCCGCGTGGAGGAAGTCCCGTCGATTCAGACCGTCACAGAAGGGGACCGCGCGCGGGGTGTCCAGGCTAAACATTTCTT
>JAPOYZ010000104.1 GCA_026706325.1 Candidatus Aminicenantota bacterium | reverse complement strand
GTACACGTCGGCGTTCGCGTAGATGACCAGCACGTCGTCGAGGAAGCCGTACATCGATTCGGTCTGCTCCGTGGTAGCTGCCTGCCCGTCGGCCCCTACTATGTCGAGGACGGGAGCGTGGTGCCCCGTAGTGACTATCAGGTCCAGTGCAGGAAATTCCTGCACCAACTCATGGACGAGGCCGGTTTTCAACTCTCCGATGACACCGAAAAAGTCCGCCTCCTCCCTCAGTCCTGGCAGGTAGGCCCGCACCGCCTGCTTTGGATCGGTGATATGGAGGTCGTGGGTGTTGTCTTCATAGAGAGTGGTTTCGATGGCAACTGATCGTTGCAGCAGCCCTATGAAACCGATCGTGTACGGCCCCACCTCGATGGCGTACGTCGGCGCACCGACCAGGGAACCCCCGTGATGGACGTTGGCGTTTATCAGCGGCACGGGACTGTTCCGGGCCTGGGTCTGGAGAAACTCGCTGCCGTAATAGGTCTCGTTTCGCGCGATGACGGAAAAGCCGTACTCCATCCGCCTCAGCGCTTCCAGGTAAGTCGCCAGTTCACTTGCCGTCAGGTCATCCATTGCCGGCACGTCCTGTTCGTAGGGAAAGGCGTTTCCGGCATCGATGACGGCCACGCTCCCGCGCCTCTTTCTGATCTGGTCGATGAGGGTGGCGCGGCGGGTGATGCCGCCCGACATGTCGGACTTGCAGCCGCAGGCTTCGAGAAAGCTCCTCGTCTTTCCGGTCACGATCAGGGTGATCGTGTCCACCGCGGTCTTCTCGGACCGCGACCACGGCAGTTGTGGCGGTTGATCTCCCGGGGCAGAACCGTCCGTGTGCCACAGAGGCTCGGGAGGAGGCGAACCGGGGCCGGGATTGGTGCGCTCGTACAGCTCCGTCAAGAGACCGGCGCCGGCGACCGTCTCTGTCACGCTCCCCAGATCGACTGCCTTCCGTTGCCGGTAGGCGTGCTCCAGAACATCCTGCAGATCCTGTTCCCCATCCGTGGTCCTGGAGATCTGCGCGTCGAGGTAGTGGGCGAGGGCCAACCCGCTGTAACTGACGAGAGACTGATCGACCTTGCCTTGGGCATAGTAGGTCGTCGGGACAATGCCCTTGCTGAAGTGAGACAAACGGAACCGGTTGTGATTCCTGTACGCTTCGTACAGGTACGGCTCCAGATCGGAAATGATCCCGTGCTCGAGCAGGCCCTGAAGGCCCAGGTACGTGCTCGCCCCTTCCACGAACCACAGATCGGATGCCTGCGACAGTTCCATGCGGTGCGGGGCGTAGCGCAGCCACCGGTAGGCGATCCGGGTGGCCACGGAAAGCCATCTCCCCGCGGTGGCCGGCTCCATTTCCATTGCCTGTCCGTGAGACGTGCCCGGCATGTGGATGTTCATACCATCCGCGGTCTTGGGCGTCAGTATGACCGTGTACGGTTCCCGGACCGGCGCCTGCATGGCCTTCGTTATGTACTCGTAGAGGCTCCATACCTTCCCGGCCAACTCCTCCTGCCGTGAGTTCGACCACCGGTCGTACAGCACCACCCGCACGGGAGCCGCCCCGATCGTCATCTTGCGCGCCGTCAAGGCACCCATTGCGACCGCGCCGTTGACCAGGTCCTCCCTGCCGGTGCCGTACAGGCGCGGCTCGTACGTGCCTGCTTCCCCTTCTACCTCGTTCCAGGTAGTTTCGACCGCCCAACCTTCCGGCGGCCGGACCGAGACGGTCACGTGCTCCAGCCACCCTTCGGGCACCAGGAACAGGTTGCGGCCGGAGACGAGGTGGAAATCCTCTCCGAGGTACCCGCTGACCATCTTGGGATGGCGGCCGTGCCCGCCGCCGACCGGACGCCCCGGCCACACCTTGTACTCGACGCGCAACTCGCTGCCCGGCGCGCTCACGTGATAGGCCGTGCCCGTGGCCGAGACCTGTTTCGCATGCGGAACAGGCCTGCCTTTGGAGTCGCTGATCTGCAAGCCGGTCAGGCCGATGAACTGCTCGGGCTCAAAAGTCTGCAAGGACATGGATTCAGCATCGATTCCGTCGATCCGCAACCCGACTGCTATCGAATCCGTATCAGCGGATTCTACCCGGACATCGTACGCGAGCCGCAGGCCCGTGTCGGAGCAAGCAGAGAAAACCAACGCTGCCACCGGGATAAGGAGATGGAGTGGCATGCCGCTACCCCCTGCTTTACCGGGAAGGTCCGAGAAGAGTTTCGATCACCGCCGACAGGCTGTCCGCGGAGGTCACCACGCCGCGTTCCTGCAGCTGGACTTCGCCGTTCCGGTCCACGAGGACCGACAAAGGAATCCCTTTTTCAACTCCATACCGACCCAAAAGGGTGGAGTCGGAGATGGCGGGCATCAGGATCGGGTATGGAACTCCGAGGTTCTCGATCCACAGCTCCACCGCGAGGCGGGTTGACGACACGGCTATCCCCCACACCTCCAGACCGCGTCCCTGGTACCTTGAGTAAAGATCGTTGAGGATCGGCTGCTCAATCCTACAGGGTCCGCACCAGGTGCCCCAGAAATTGAGAAGCAAGACCTTTCCCTCACGCGCGGAAAGCATAAGGGAATCG
>JAPOYZ010000471.1 GCA_026706325.1 Candidatus Aminicenantota bacterium | reverse complement strand
CCCACTTGAAGGCCGTTCGCAGCCGCGCCTCCAAGGAGACCATCCGCGCGTCCATCGTGAATCCGGCCAGGCTGGATCCCGCCCGGCAGATGGAGGTCTGCCTCCAGTGCCACCTGGAGTCCACCACCAAGGGCCTCCCGGCGATGATTCGGAACTACGACCGGGAGGTCTTCTCGTACCGGCCGGGAGAACCGCTGGCGGAATACATCCTCCACTTCGACGCTTCCGATCAGGAAGAGGCGGAGGCGCGGTTCGAGGTCAATCACGCCGGATACCGGTTCCTCAGGTCGGCCTGTTTCCAGGAGAGCGAAGGCCGGTTCACCTGCGTGACCTGCCACGATCCCCACCGGCCGGCGTCGGCACCCGAGTCGCGGCGCGCGTCCCTGGATGCCTGCAATCGTTGTCATGCGAGCCAGTTGGAATCTCAGGTGGCTGCGGGAGATCACCCGGCGGACGAGGACTGCCTGTCCTGCCACATGCCCCGTCGCAGGACCCAGGACGTGGTCCACGCCGTCATGACCGACCACCGGATCGCCCGCCGGCCACCCGCCGGCGACCTGCTGGCGTCGCTGGCCGAATCCCACCAGGAGGTGATCCTGGGAGAGGTCATCCGCTACTATCCGCCGGGTCCCGCCGAGTCAGCCCGGATCGAGCTCTACGAAGCGCTGGCTCAAGTCAAACAGAACGCCAACCTGAAGTCCGGGATTCCCAGGCTGGAAAAGGTCCTGGAAGCCCAACGTCCTCTCCACGCAGGCTTTTACTATGAGCTGGGGGACGCCTACCTGGCGGAGGGCAGGTTCAAGGACGCCGTCCGCCTCCACCAGGATGCACTTCGCCGGCAACGAGACTACCTGCCGGCCCTGCGCAACCAGTGGTTGGCGCTGTCGAGGCAAGGATCCCTGGATCGGGGTCTGACCGTGCTTCGAAACACCCTGGCGGTCAAGCCAGACGACACGGTCAGCCTGACGCAACTTGGCTATGCCTTGTTGGAATTGGGCCGTGTGGCGGAGGCCACACAGGTCTTGCAATCCAGCTTGCGCTTGGACCCGGATCTTCCCGATGCCTACAACAACCTGGGCCTGTCCCTGTCCCGGCAGAATCTCGGACCCCAAGCCACGAAGGCTTTCCAGGAAGCGATCCGTCTTGAGCCCAATTTCGCCAGCGCCCACTACAATCTGGGGCTTCAACACTACGCGGCGAGGGCGGCCGGACCGGCCATCGCTGCTTTCCGCCGAGCCATTGCGCTGGCTCCCGAAATGGCTACCGCCCACACCAACCTGGGGGCAACTTTGGCGGCCACAGGAAAGGTGGAAGAGGCGGTCGAGGCCTTTCGCCGCGCGCTGGAGATCGAGCCGGGTCTGCTGGCGGCTCAAGTCAACTTGAGCCTGTCACTCGCTTCTCTGGGGCATCTCCGGGAAGCCCTCGATGCCATCCGGGCGGCCTTGAAGCTGAAGCCCGGAGACGAATTCCTGATGGAGCAGTTGGAGCAACTCGAAGCGAAGCTCGGAAAGGAGCCCGAATCCCCATGAAAGAAAGATTGCAGGGCGTGATCGCCAACATTCCCATGTGCTTCAACGCCGACTGGAGCATGGACGAGGCCGCCCTCCGGAACAATATTCGCGCCTACCGCGGCGAAGGCCTCGAGGCCATGTACCTCTTGGGCACCAGCGGTGAGCTCTTCAACGTTTCTCCCGACGAGTACCGGCGAGCCGTGCGGATCTTCGTCGAGGAGGCGGGACCGGAGACGCTCAAGGTGGTGGGGGCGACCTCGGTTCGTTTGGGAGGAATCCTGGAGACGGTCCAGTGGCTGGCCGAGGCCGGCGCCGACGCGGTCCTGGCCATCCCGCCCCACTTCATTCCCCTGAGCCCCGAGGAGCGCGCCCGTGCGTTGCGCGCCATCGCCAACGCCTGTCCTTCCCTGGGCATCGTCCACTACAACACCAGCTACGCCCCGGAGGTGAAATTCGAGCCTCACGAATACGCGTCGTTGCTGGACGTGCCCAACCTCTGGGGCACGAAGCAGGGGCAGTTGTCACAAGAATTCTGGGACGGACTGCAGGAGCATTCCGCTTCCTTGAGGCACCTCAGCCTGGACGACTGGATGGTCCGCTCCATGAAGCAGGGCGGCTACGGGGCATTCTCCCTTCTGACCAGCCTGGCGCCCCGTTACGCCCAGACCTGGTACCAGACCTGCAAGTCCGGGGAGTGGGAACGGGCCGAAGCGATGCAGGTGGAGTTCGACCGATGCATGGACCAGCTCTACTGGCCACTGAGCCGGCGCGGCTACACCGACGTGGCCGTGGACAAGGCGCTGATCGAAGCCTTCGGATTCCTCCAGTCCAGCGCTCCCCGGCCGCCGTTGAAGCCGGTTTCCGAGCCGGAGAAGGAGTGGGCCCGGGACGTGATCCAGAGTGAAGGGTATTTCCACAACTTGATCTGATTTATCACAGAATACAACGCATCTGACCTTCAGGACAGGCTAAATGAATCTCAACCCCATCGACATTCTGGTCATCATCGCCTACATGGGATGCCTCTCGCTCATCGGGATCTATTTTTCCCGCCGCCAGAAGTCCCGCGACG
>JAPOYZ010000505.1 GCA_026706325.1 Candidatus Aminicenantota bacterium | reverse complement strand
TGCGGCGATGAGACAAGTCATGCTTTACCCCGGCGAGGATGGATATTGGGTCGCGGAATGTCCAAGTTTGTCCGGTTGCATCAGCCAGGGAAGAACCAAGCAGGAGGCCATTGCCAATATTCGAGAGGCTATTGAGGGTTACATAGCCTCTCTTGAGGAAGATGGGCTGCCAATTCCTGAAGAAAATTTTGAGGCATTCGTAGTGGCCATATGAGCAGGTTGCCGAGGGTTTCCGGCCGGGCCTGTGCCAAGGCACTTGGCCGGTCAGGTTTCTACCTTAAGCGGCAACATGGCAGCCATATGATCTTACGTCGAGACAGTCCGTACTCTCAGGTGGTCGTCCCCGATCACAAGGAACTCGATCGGGGAACATTGCGTGCCATTATCCGGCAGGTGGGTCTCAGTGTCGAAGAGTTCCTGAGATTGTTATGACGCGGATGGGCGGTCGATCTGACTTTCTTTGCCTTGAGAATAGAATGCCTCGGGGAATAGGGCCAGAGAAAGGTCGTCGTCGCTGACCACGCTTGTGGGCTATTTTGCATCGAATCCAAGGCTCCCGATGCACTGGCTTCGCGCCGTCAGCGACGGCCGCAGCACTTCTTGTACTTCCTGCCGCTTCCGCAGAGGCAGGGATCGTTTCTTCCGGGGCGCCCTCTTCCCTGAGCTTCCAGATCCCTCCGCCGTACCCAACCCATGACGTTGGCCGGCGCCCGTCCCTGGCGGAGCTCGCCCGCCATGAAACGCATGTAGGGGTCGATGTGGTTGAAGAAGAGCTTGTATCCGGCGCAGAGGTAGTTGAGCCCCGCTTCTCCTTGGGGAGTCCGGATGAAGCGGTGCTTGGGACACTCGCCGTTGCAGGCGAACCGGACTTCGCATTCGCGGCAGTAGCGGGGGAGCCGGTCCCGCTTGTCCTGCCCGAAACGAATCTGGCTGGGTGAGGTGACCAGCGACCCCAGGGGATCCTCCATGATGTTGCCCAGGAGGTTTTCCGGATAGACGTAGTGGTCGCAGGAGTAGAGGTCTCCGTTGTGCTCCAGAGCCAGGGCCGAACCGCAGGTCTCGCGGAAGACGCACAGGCTGGCGGCCATGCCCATCCAACTCTCCAGGGCCACGTCGAAGATCTGCACATAGTACCGGCCCACGTCCCGCCGCACCCACTCGTCAAAGATGGCGCAGAGGAACTTGCCATACTGGACTGCGTCCACCGACCAGGGGCTCACCCGGGCCGGCTCAGCCGAATCGGGGGAAAGCAGCACCAGTCCGGCCGTATCGGGCTGAGGCGACTCCCGCTCCACGATGGGAATGAACTGCATGAAACGGCTGCCGGCCTGCTTGAGAAAGCGGTACACCTCCAGGGGATGGCGGGAATTGCTCCGCTGCACTACGGTCAGCGTGTTGTACTCGACGCCGTGTTTCCGGAGGTAGCCCAGCCCCCTCATCACCCTTCGAAAGGAGGAGGCTCCTCCCTTGTCCACCCGGTACCGGTCGTGGAGACGCTCGGGACCGTCGATGGAGATCCCCACCAGGAATCCGTTCTCGGCCAGGAACTCGCCCCAACGGTCGTCCAGCAGGACCCCGTTGGTCTGAAAGCCGTTATCGATCTTCTTCCCCGCCGCGTACTTGGCCTGCAGCCGGACCACCTTCCGGAAAAAATCCACGCCCAGGAGAGTGGGCTCGCCCCCCTGCCAGGCGAAGCTGATGACCGGCGCCCGCTGGGATTCGATGTACTGGCGGACGTACGACTCCAGGACGTCGTCCGGCATGGCCCACGCGGACGTGCCGGAATAGAGGTTCTCTTTCTCCAGGTAGAAGCAGTACTTGCAGTCCAGGTTGCAGATGGGTCCGGTGGGCTTGGTCAGGACGTGGAAGGCATTGACCTGCGCGGGAACTGCCGAAAGGTCCATCAACGAATCTCTAAAAACCAGTCTACTACGCCGCAGGAGAGGGGACATTCCTGTCCCCCATTCCACAGGAGCTCTCGCACCGGCCCATGCCCGGCGAAATGCCGGTCGAAAAAGGATGGGAGCGGCGACTTTCCTGTCGCCGGTGGAGCGGCGGTTTTCCTACCGCCGCACTCCGTTGTGACAAACTTGGCCACGAAGACTGGACGTTTGAAAATTACCCCTTTTTTCTCAACAGGGGGGACATTCTTGTCCCCGTTTTCCGGTTCGGGAAAACCCGATTCAGGAGCGGCGTGCGACCATCCCGATGATCTCGAGTTTTTCGTCGTTCAGGTATCCGTACCGGTTGATCCAGCAACCGTGCCGGCTCGCCGCCATGGCGGTCTCCAGGCGGTTCCGGAAGTCCCCGGCCGGTCCGTATCCGTGCGCCAGGGCGTAGACGGGAGTCTCGCCCGCGTCATGTTGGGCCTGGACGATCTTGCGGTGCTGCGCCTCGGCGCCGGCCGGGTGCCGCTCCCCGGGCGACGGATAGTAGAGATCCTCGAGCCGGTCCGGAGCCGGATCGTCGGAGATGTCGAACAGTCGCACCAGAGCCCGAGCCAGGAGCGAGCCGGAGATTCCCGGATTCGCCTGGCGCAGTTGGTCGCCGTAGAACCGGAGCATCATGGGCCAGTGCATCGTGTAGAGCTTCACGGAAATGGCCGTGCTGTACCGGCCCACCCGCCGGTAATCCATGCCCGAGAGCGTGTTCCAGGGAGGCGGAAACGCGTTGGACCACAACTCGAGGTGACCGGCCCCCGCCTCGTCCATGGTCTTGCGGAAACCCTCGTGCAACGATTCCACCATGCTGGCTTTGAAATGGACCCATTCCACGAGCCCGGCGGAATCGGACGCGAGGCGCCGAAGGGCTTGGCCGGGGCTTCCGGCTTGGGCGCAGGCGGTCAGGACGGAGTCGTTGAGACCCCCGTGCAGGCGACGGTAGAGTTCGGCTGCGGCACGGCGGATCCGGTCGAAATCGAATCCCAGCACCGCCGCTTCTCTCCGGGCATGCCGGCCGAAGTCGAGAAAGATGGAGTCCAGGAGGTAGGGGGGATATTCGGGCCAGTCGACTCGAATGCCGTGGATATCCGGGTATTGCCGGCAGAGATCCTGGATGAGAGCGTGCGTGTACTCCCGGATGTGAGGACTGGCCAGGCTTCCATTGGCCGAGAGACGGCGTTCGGGAACGCTTCCGTCGGGCAAGCGAGGGCGGTCGTCGAGTTCCGGCTCCCCAAACTGAACCCGGTAGCCTGGCGGGATCGCCGCCTGGACCTGGAGGTAGACCTTCAATCCCCGGGATCGGGCGGTCTGGATGAACCGCTCGACCATGGGACCTTGTTCGGCGGTCAGGCCGTCCGGCATTGGAGGCTGATAGCGCAGACCGCGATAGAGCCGGAGATTGGGGCCGAAGCTCGGGGCCGTCCGGGCCCAGAGTTCCCGCTTGCCCCAGAGCGGCCGGTCCAGCAGGCGGACCTTTCCCGCCCCGGCGTCGACGGGAGGCTCCCGGTATCCGGTCCGGGAGTCGCCCGGCTCCATTACGTAGGGGGAGGTGGTCACGGCCGTGGCGGCGGCTTTGCGTTCGAGATGGTCGAGCACGCCGTTGATGGACTCGCTCTGGAAGTACTCCGGCAGTACGGTGACGCCGACGAAATTGGCGAGATCCATTGGGTCCTCTTCTCGTAGCGGTTTGGAGTGCGAACCGCTTTTCGGATGTGCGGACCGGCCTGCGTCAGGGGAGTTGGCCCGGTTCCGGTTCCTACATCAATTCGAGACCAGGGAGGTCCCGGAAGTCGTCGTGGTTCAGCGTCCAGAGGGCGGCACCCTGCACCAGAGCGCAGGCCGCTACGGCGAGATCGACCTCGCGCCCACGAGGACGAGGCGTCTGGCGGTAGAGCCTCGCGGCCTGGGTGGCGGCTTCGGCATCGAACGGGACGGCCGCGCGGCGCGGAAACATCTCTTCCTGCACCCGTAACTCGGCTGTCGTCCGGGGCCCGCGCAACCATTCGTACAGCACGACGGTCGAGAGGATCACCCGGTGACCTTCCGCCACGAATGCCGACAGCCGTTCCAGCGAGCGGCGATGGCCAGTGAGCGAGTCGATCAGCACCGACGTATCGAGGTGAATCGTCACGGCCTTTGCGCCGTTCGTCCGCCGTGGCGCCGCGCGGCCCGCACCGCGCGGATTTCAGCGTCGACACTCTGCTCGGAACGGGTCACCGGTGCATCGCGCAGGCGGTCGATCACCGACAGCAGCCGGAGCCTTTCACGCTCGCTGAGCCGGTCCTTTCGCGCGGCGTAGTCGGCGACTGCTTCCCGAACCACATGGCTCTGCGCCATGCCGAAAAGATCCGCCATTCGACGGATCTGCCGGACGGTCACTTTATCGAGTGAGTAGGTGACCTTTACCATACTGATGCAATACTACCATAATTTGGCTCAGATTCCCAGCAACCATCCTTCGGCCGGCTGGCCCGTGATCTGCTTCAGCCCATACGCATACCATTGCACCTGCCGCACGTAGCGTGGATCGTCCGGTTTGAGGTGAACGTCCGTCTTGAAGTCCACCACGATCCAGCGGCCGTCCTCCTGAAAGGCCAGATCGATGGTGCCTTCCAGCAGTTTTCCTTCCTCGACCGCGAGCACGAAAGGAAACTCCCGGTGACGCCTCTGGGCGGCCCGCGCCCGTTTCAGCAGCGGATGCTCCAGGGCGGAGCGCACGGCCTGGATGGCGGACTTTCGCTCCTGGTTGGTCACGCCCAGGATCCTGCCATGGAGCCGGGCGAGCCTCCGGATCTCCGGTTCGCCCTCGTCCAGGCGGACGTCCCGCAAGAGCGTGTGGACCAGGGTCCCGAACCTGGGACCGGTGGGCCGGGAATCGGGAATCGGATGAGTCTCCAGCCACACGGAGAGACACTCGGGAGGGTCTCCCGGTGAGGGTTCCCCAGTGACCGTCAACACCTGTGAAGTGGGCTGGGATCCGGACCTCAGCGCTCGCCGGCGACCTTCCCGCCACCGCTCGTAGCGGGCAAGGCCTTCTTTCCCAGCCTGGCCCGTTTCGTCGTCGGCCAGGATCCGCTCCCGCTGCAGGCCGAAGTTGGGACGGACCGCCAAGTCCAGCAACTCGGGGTCCCACCAGACCACGGCGTGATCTCCCGTCTGCGGCCGGTGGAGGCCGGGCCGGATGGAGGCTTCGACGCGCCCCCTGGGGTTCTGCAGCAGGCTTCGAGGCCCGAAGGTGGGGCAGCCGGGAGCCGGTTTGCCCCGGGTCCAGTCCGCCCGCGCCGGATAGATCGCCTTCTCCAGAGGCGCCAACCATTCCGGCCTCGATCTCGGCCTGGGACCCGGCCTGGGACCTGTCCCCAGCCCGGGGACCACCAGCAGGTCCCTGGCTCGCGTCGCGGCGACATAGGCGAGGCGGACTCCCTCCGCCCGGTCCCGCGCCGCCTCTTCGTCGCGATGGTCCAACAGCTCCCAGGGGACGCACCCCATGAGACTGAAGGCCGCCAGGTTACGGCTGGAATCGACATGCTTGTCCGGGCGCGCGGAAGAGAGGCGCGCCGTCGTGTCCGCCAGGATCACCACCGGAAACTCCAGACCCTTGGCGTTGTGGACGGTCATCAGGTGCACCCCGTCGACTCCTTCTTCGGAAACCTGGGCCTCGGCGCCGGTCCGCCGCCGCGCCAGTCGCTCCAGATGCTCCACAAACGCCCGGAACGAGCCTCCTCCGCCGGTCTCGAAGGCCCGGGCCAGATCGCAGACCCGCTGCACGTTGGCCAGAACCTGGTGGCTGGCCGGGCGCAGCGCAAATCCCGCGTGAGCCCGCGTCAGAGAAAGGAGCCGGGAAAGGGTCTCCGCAACGGGGCGGCGGTTGCGCCGCCGGTGCAGACGGGCCAGGATCTCCAGCGCCTCGGCCACCGGCTCCAAATCGGCATGCAGGTCTTCAGGACGAGGACGGAAGGGATGGAGCGAACCGTGACGATCCCGGAAGCGAAGCAACAGGGAATCCCGGATCCAGAAGAGGGAGCCGCGGAGCGTCGCGTAGATCGAGAGTTCGTCGTCCGGCCGTTCGATGGCGCCCAAGGCCACCCGAAGGGTCTCGACCTCTTCCCGCTGATGGAAGGACCGGGAGCCCATCAGGACGTGGGGAACGCCGCGGATCTCCAGACCCCTGGCATAGTCCCGCGTGACGTCCCGTCTCCAACTGACGAACCGCCGGAACAGGATGCAGACATGGCCGGGGGAAATGGGGATGCGCCGGGCCGGGTCCTCCGGGTCGCCCACATGCCAGCCGCTATCCCGCAGCAGCCAGTCGGTGAAGGCGGCGACGGTCTGGGGAAGGCTCTCTTCGATGGCCGCGTTGGCCAGGTTCCCCCATT
Organism: Candidatus Aminicenantota bacterium; assembly: GCA_026706325.1. GTDB lineage: Bacteria > Acidobacteriota > UBA6911 > RPQK01 > JAJDTT01 > JAJDTT01. Next base: position 18,036 of record JAPOYZ010000505.1, on the reverse strand, counting down.
TGCTGTAGGGACGCGGCACCGGAAGGGCGATGAGGGCCGGCTGGTCTCCCTCGGCCGTCCGGTGGCTCTCGAGCGGGACGTAGTCGGGCTGACCGCTGACGGGGTCGGCCGTCATCTCCGGCGCGAATGCTGCGTTGACGGCCATTTGCAGGGGCCGCACGGAGCGGAAATTCCGCTTCAGGTGGACCACGCTCACCCCGGCCGCCTGCAGGATCTCCTTGATCTCCTGGTACAGGACCACATCGGCGCGCCGGAAGCGATAAATGGACTGCTTGGGGTCTCCCACCAGAAAGAGCTTTCCGGGAACAGGCCGGACCCTGCGCCAATTCGTCTCTTCGGGGTCGTCCGCGGACAGGAGCAACAGGATCTCGGCCTGCAGCGCGTCCGTGTCCTGGAACTCGTCCACAAAGATGTGAGTGAAGTGTTCCTGGAAATCCCGGCGAACGGACGGATTGTCCCGGATCAGGTCGCGGGTCTTGATCAACAGGTCCATGAAGTCGAGCCGGCTGGTCTGTTTCTTGAGCGATTCATAGAAGGGGGCCACCTCCAGCAGTTCCTCCCGGAGCAGCGCCGCCAGGTCGGCGTCGGCGCGCCGCATGAAATCCTCCAGCTCCCGAAGCAGGTTTTCACGCGCCTGCACCACCAACGCCCGGGGCAGGCCGGGAGCGTATTCTCCGGTCCGGACCGGCCGGAAGAAGGGGGACCTCAACTCGCGTAGCAGGCGGAGCATCCGGCCTTCGAGACGATCGTAGTCGCGCCGCCGCTCCCGCTCGAATCGCCGGACCCAGGCGTCCAGTTCCCGGACCGGACCCAGATTCTGCCGAAGCCTGTCCCGCCGGTTGGTTGACCGGATGCTGTCGGCCGCCAACTCCCGGCTCCTACCTGCCAGGGCGTCCAGGGCCCCTTCCCGGTCGAAGGTCTCCCGTCTCCAGGAACTCCCATAGTCGCGCCATTCCAAGAGTTGCCGGGCGGCCGAACGAAGCTGGTCCAGAGGCGAGCCGAAGTCGTTCCCCTGTGGGGTCAGGGACCGCTGGAGGGCCCGGGCCAGTCCCGGTGAGGGATGGGCCATTCGCGCCTCCATCCATTGCCGAAACGCCCTCAGGAAGAGGCGGGACGCTTCATCTTCCGAGGTTTCCCGGAAATCGGGGTCGACGCCCGCCTCCACCGGCCTCTTTCGAAGCAGGTCCGCGCAGAAGGAGTGGATGGTGGAGATGCCGGCCTCCTCCAGCCCCGCCACCGCCCGCTCCAGATTCCGGATCTCGGCCGGATCCGAGGCTTGCCGCCGGGCCCGGTCCAGGGCCTCTCGCAGACGCAGCTTCAGTTCGCCGGCCGCCTTCCGGGTGAAGGTGACGGCGGCGATCCCGTCGACACGGGCCCGGCCGCTCGCCAGGACGGACACCAGGCGCCGGACCAGTTCGCTGGTCTTGCCCGTGCCTGCCGCCGCCTCCACCAGAAGGCTCACGTCCAGGGAATCCCGGATGGCGCGGCGTCCGGCGGAATCGGAAGGTGATGGATCCTGGGGACCGAACTTCAAGGAATCGTTCATCAGGCCGCTCAGGGAAGTTTGCGAAGCTGCAGGAGAGGCTCCAGGGGCCGGCTTTCCTTGAGGCCGGAGCGAAGCTCTTCGTACGGTCCACAGACCGCCCGGTAATCGCAGGTGGCGCAGCTCTCCTCGCGAGGCGCGGCGGGAAGGAAGCCTTCGCCCACCGCCTGGTCGATGGCGTTCAGCACTGATCCGATCCGGTTCCGGCCCTCCCGGTCGAGCCGGAGCCGGTGGATCCGGAAGTTCCCTCTCTGGGTGCAATAGTGGAGGCGTCCCCCAACGACCGGGACGCCCAGGAGTTCCTGGGCAGCCAGGGAATAGAGGAGGGGTTGGAGGGTTTCGCCTTGTCCCACCGACTGGGGTACGGGCTCCCTGGCCTTGCCGGTCTTGTGGTCGGTGATCCGGAGGACGCGGTGCGCGGGATGCATTTCCACCAGGTCGACGATCCCCCGGAGCCGCATCCCGTCCAGGATGACGGCCTCTCCGGGAGTGCTGTCCCGTTCCCGGCCCTCGCCCCCGGCAAGGCCGAAAGCGTAGTCGAAGTGGATCGGCACCCATCCGTCCGGCTCCTCGCTGGCGCCGCGGATCCAGGTCCGAAGGTCGATCCGCAGGTCCTCGACCTCCGACTCCCAAACCGAATGGAGAATTGGCGCCATACGCTCCCGGTAGCCCCCGGCGACCTGGTCCAGCACCTGGTCCGCCCGGCTCAGGAGGTCCTCCAACCTTGTCGCGTTCATCGGCAACAGGTCCTCTTCCCGTAGCCGGCGAAAGAGCCGGGACTGGACTTCATGGAAGAGGGAGCCCCGGGTCAGGGGATCCATGCGCTCCAGAGCCAGGGTTTCCTCTTTCGGCCGCAACCTCTGGATGGAGTGAAGGAAGAAGCGGTACGGACAGGAGGCGAACGTTTCCAGGTCCGTGGCGGAATAGCTTCGATTGCGGAGCCGGTGCCTGTGCAGAATCTGGCGGGCGGCGGAATCGGACCGGGCCAGAATCCCGTCGTCGTCCGACCAGGCCGGGCGCCAGCGCTTGTAGCGTGCCCGCAAAGACCGCGCCAGCCACGGATTCACCAGGAGCAGGTACCGCCCCTGGCCCGTGTCCTGAGATTTCGGTGCCTGCAGGACCGGCCCCAGCGTGGCCAGATCGTACTCGGCGTCGTCGATGGCACGAGCGGGATCCCGCGGCGCGGTCCAACCCAGACGGGTGCTGGAGGCCGCGGCGCTCGTCCGTTCCAGTTCCTGGACGTCGGGCAGTTGTCCCAAGGCCGCGCGCATCAGTTCCAGGGCGTAGAGGGAGGGGACCCGGGACCGTCCCCGCACCAGATCCATGCGCGGGTAGGAAGCGATGAGGCGCCGGGAGGCCGCGGCCAGTGCGATGCGCAACAACCGGCGCTCCTCCCGGATCTTGTCCGCCAGCAAGGGAAGGTGGCCCGAAACCCGCTGGCGCAGCCGGTCCGGCAGCAGCGGGTCCTCGTTTGCTTTGCGGGGGAAGATTCCCTCCGAGAGTCCGGGAAGACAGACCACCTGGAAGGACCGGCCGCACGCCTCCCCCGGCGTTCCGACGAAGACCCGGCCGTAGGGTCTTTCCGGCGGGTCCCGTCTCAGTTGGCCGAGGCGTTGGCTCAGGGCCTCTCTCACCTCGGTGAGGGTCACGGGGCCCACCTGTCCCATGGGCTCCAGTTCGGCCAGGACGGACAGCACCGTGTCCGGCCGGTGCAGAGTCAGGGCGGACAGTCGGCGGAGCCGCTCCAACCAGGCCCGCCAGTTCTGCTGGTGAGGAAAGTCTCCCAGAAACTCGATGACCGGCAGGGCAAAATCCCTGAGGTGTCCGAGCCGGTCCAATCGGCTACGGAGCGCCTGTCCCGCCGCTTCGTTCCCCTCCGCCTCCCTTCGTCTCCGTTTCGCCAGGAGATCCGATTCCAGGACGGCGAGCCGGCTTTCCCATCGGTCCCTGCCGCCGATGACGGCGGCATCCACCAGAAGACGTTCCCAGTGAGCCGGGGTCCTGAGGGTGCCGGCGATCACCGGAGAACGGTCGTCTTCCGGGTCCGAGTCGCCCTCCGCCGCCGCGGGCGCGTCGCCGCCGGACTTGAAGCTCAACTCCAGGTCTTCTCCCGGACCGGCCCAGGGAGGTTCCTCCTCGAACCGATCCGGGGAGGGGTGGCCGCGCGGAACCTGGCCCAGGGAGAGGTACTCGGCGAATCGGCTGGCCGTGAGGCCCTCCTCGGCGCACTCCAGGAGGGTCAGAAGGGCGCGTCCCGCCGGGTCGGGACGCGAGATGCCCCGGCTGAAGTAACCGGGGATGCCTGCACGGGCCAGAGCCTCCTCCATCTGGGACTGGTAGGTCTCCGGATTGCGCAACAGGACCGCCATCTGGTCGAAGGCCGTTCCCCGCTTGGCCTCCTCCAGGAGGGACCGGGCGACCTCCACGCACTCGTGACCCTCGCCCACGGCCGAAAAGAGTCGAAAGCTGGGATCCAAGGAACCGCCGGCGACCTCCCCGGCAGCGAAGAGACTCGACCGGATCCGGCCAAGAACTGCACCGCCGGCCTCTCCTCCGTTCCGGGACGGGGTTGGAGCTTCGACCTTCAGCAGCGCCCGGAAGGCCTCCATGCCAGGTTCGTCCCCCGAGAGAACCAGGGCCAGCGTCGCCGGAGACCTGTCGATGAGAGAGCCGAAAAAGCGGAACTCGGCCCGGGAACGGGGAGGAATGTCCAACAGCACCACGGGAAGGCCGGCCCACGGGGACTCTCCGTCCAGAGCCCCGGCCGCCAGCTCCAACAACGTGGCCCGGTCGGCCAGGGCATGTGTCTGGAGTTCCTGCGTGAACAGCTCCAGCAGGATGGCCAGATCGGGTCCGCCCCGGCTGCATTGCGCCAACCGGTCACTGCGGGCTTGAGCCAGACGCAGGTCCCGCAGCGTGGACGCCAGGGAGCGGGAGAAGCCGGGCATTCCGGAGACGGGAGCAAAGTAACCTGCGCTGTCTGCTTCCCGGCTCCGGTAACCGGCCCGAGCGGCCAGGGCCTCCAGTCCCAGCCGGCTCAGCGGAGCCAGACCGCCTCCCGCCAATTCCGGGGTCGCCAGCGCCGCCGCCAGTTGAGCCGGTGTCCAACGATGGAGACCCATCCGGCCCTGGTTGCTCAGCGACAGGGTTCGCGCCAATTCGTCGGCTGCCGCCCGGGTCGGCGCCAGGATCAGAATCTCGCCGGGCCAGTCCAGGGAATCGATCCAGAGATCCACGACGGCGGGGACCGACTCGTATCGGGTGACCTCCTGAATTCGATTGGACATGTCGGCAGATGAGAATCCGCGGAGAAGCTCGGGCCGGCATTATATCCCCGACCTGTGTATCCACCTAGGAGCCTGCGCCGCAGAAATCAATCTACTGCGAAAGCGGCGAATCGGTCCATATTTCCCCGATTTCTCGGCGAATAGAACAACTATGCACCTCAAAATCGTGAAAATCTGTCCTCGATTCTCCACTTTCTCGCTACGATCATTTCTACGGCGCAGACTCCTAGGGGCGCCCTGCGAGGCGACGAAGAAGCATCGGCCGAAGCCTTCCCGTAGTAGACTGGCCGGCGGGAGAAACTTCGCTTGCGAAAATCGGTCTGGCTGTTGGTGTTGGCGCTTCCGATGGCGACCGTCGGCGTGCGCGGCGCCGGAGATTGGCCCCAGTTCCGGGGGAATCCCTCTCTGACCGGCGTGTCCGACGCACGGTTGCCGTCGTCTCCCGAACTCGCCTGGACTCATGAGGCGGGCGATCCCATCGAGTCCTCGGCTGCCGTCAGCGGAGGGCGCGTCTTCGTCGGTACGGCGGGAGGCGAGCTGCACGCCGTCGACCTGGAATCGGGCGCGGTGGCCTGGCGGTACGAGGCGGAGGACGCCATTGGAGAGTCCTCGGCTGCCGTTTCCGGCGGCAGCGTCTACATCGCCGATCTGGCGGGAATGCTCCACGCCGTGTCCGAGGCCGACGGGACGAAGCGCTGGACCTTTCAGACCGACGGTGAGGTGAAATCTTCCCCGGTGGTGTTGGAAGACTCGGTCCTGGTCGGTTCCTACGACGGCTACCTTTACTGCATTTCCGCCGGCGGAGGGGACCTTCGCTGGAAGCGGGAGACGGACGGACCGCTCCACTGCACCCCCGGAGTTCTCGACGGAATCGCCTACGTTTCAGGGTGCGACGGCATGTTGCGCGGGATCCGGGTCTCCGACGGAGAGCCGGTGGTCACGGTGGATGTGGGCGCCTACACTGGTGCCTCCCCGTCCCTCGCCGGAGACAGGGCCGTCTTCGGCACCTTCGACAACCAGGTACTGGCCGTGGGGCTGAAATCCGGCGCCGTTCTCTGGCGTTATCAAGCTTCGGAGCGGGCGGCTCCCTTCTACTCGTCCGCGGCCCGGTTCGGCGGGAAAGTCGTGGTGGGAGGACGGGACAAACTGGTTCATTGCCTGGATGCCGACACCGGAAAGGCGTTGTGGACCCATGCCACCCGGGCTCGCGTGGACTCCTCTCCGGCCATTGCCGATGGACGGGTCTGGGTCGGCTCCTATGATGGCCGGCTCTACTCGCTGGACCTGGAGACCGGGAATCAGTTGTGGGAGTTTCGAACGGGCGGACGGATTTCCGCTTCCCCGGCGGTGGCGGCCGGCCGGGTCATCGTCGGGTCCCAGGACGGACTGCTCTACTGTTTCGGCGCCGCTTCCCGGTGATTCCCCGCGCCAGCCTGTTCTTCACTTCATGATCCAGCGCCGTGACTTCATTTCGAAGCGGGGCAGAGTCCCCGGCGGCACCGGCGAGACGGGAATTCTCAGCGAGAAGGCGGCGTGAAGCTCCCGCTCCAGTTGCCGGGCTCCTCCTTCCCCCAGGCTCGACTCGATCTGGATCGTCATTTCCTTGAGCACGCCCGACTCGTGGACCTCCACCCGGTACTCGGAGATTTCCGGGCGTCGCCGGATCACCTCCTCGACCGCGGCCGGAAACAGGTTCACGCCCCGGATCACCACCATGTCGTCGACCCTCCCCAGAACGCCGCCTTCCAGCGCCAGCTCCAATCGGCCGCAGGCGCAGGGGCTCATGGCGGACGGCTTTACCAGGTCTCCGGTCCGGTAGCGCAGGACGGGAGACCCGACCCGGTCCAGCGTGGTCAGAATCAACTCCCCCGTCTCCCCCGGAGCGACGGGACGGGAGGTGGCCGGGTCCACCACCTCGGCCAGGTAGGCGTTTTCCAGGACGTGCAGGACACCCCGCCGGGAAGGGCACTCGTAGCTGACGGGGCCCACCTCGGTCATGCCGTGATGGTCGCGAAGGCGGGCTCCCCAGGCGGCTTCCAGGCGCGTCCGGGTGGCCTCGATGCACCCCCCCGGTTCTCCGGCCGTCAACAGGATTCGAACCGGGGACTGCTCCAGCGAGAGGCCGTTTTCCGCCGCAACCTCGGCCAGGTGCAGGGCGTAGGTCGGCGTGGCGCAGAGGACGTCCACCCGGTTGCCCAGAATGGCTCGCAGGCGCCCCAGGCTGCTCTGACCGCCGCCCGGAATGCAGAGTGTCCCCAGGGCCTGCGCCGCGTCGAAGGCGGTCCAGAAACCCAGGAAGGGGCCGAAGGAAAAGGCGAAGAAGATGCGGTCCCCGGGCCTCACCCCCGACATCCGGTAGACGGTCTTCCAGCACTCCAGCATCGTTTCCCAGGTCTCGGCGGTGTCCAGGCAGCGGAGCGGTTGGCCCCGGCTGCCGCTGGTCTGGTTGAAACGGGTGTAGCGATCCAGCGGGAAGCTCAGGTTTCGGCCGAAAGGAGGATTCCGGACCTGGTCCTCCAGGAGCTCCCGTTTTTCGGTGAACGGAACGTGGCGCCGAAACTCGCGGAGGCTCGGAGGCTTCCGTGTCAGCGGTGTGGGGTCCAGCTTCTCCCGGTAGAACGGATTCGAGGCCAGGACCGTTTCCAGCAGCCGCTGCAGTTTCTCTCTCTGCCGTTTCCGGATGGCTTCCGGTCCGGGGGGCTCCATAAGACTCAAAGGCTCTCCAGCAGGCGGGAAGGAGCGGCTTCGATCCGGGCGGAGATTTCCGGCGGGATGGGGATGGAGGACATCCGGCCCGTCTCCTCGGAGACTCGGACGCAGACGACCTTGAGGGCGCCGGCCGCCACCACCTGGAGACCGTTGCGGGACTGTTTCCGGAAAATGAAATCCAGGAGGAGGGATTTTTCCTCCTTGGCGCGCACCAGGAGGTGGATCTCCACCACGTCCTCGAACCGGAGGGGTTTCCTGTAGTCGCAACTGGCGCTGAGCCGGGGCCAACCCAACGTCCCCCGGGGCCCGCTGAAGTGTCCCGCGAACCCCAGCGAGCGGTAGAACTCGTGCTCCGTCTCCTCCATGAAGCGGAAGAAGTTGGCGAAGTGGACGATGCCGGCCATGTCCGTGTCCGCGAACTGGATCCGGCGGCTGGCCTTGAACTCGTATGCCACTGGACTCGACTACCCGATCGCTGATCCGGTTGCGGTTGCGGCCCGGCGGACGGGCGGGCGAAAGCCCTCTCCGGCCAGCGGATGGCCATGTTTCAAGGGCGGCGGCAACTCCACCAGCTCCTCGATGGCGCCGAAAAGGTCGTCGAACTCGCGGAAGAGGTGACCGATGAGGCAGTCTGTGAGGTCGCCTCTCAGGTCCATATGGCGTTTCAGGAGCCGCCTGAAGCTGAACTCCTGGTCGTAGAAGGCATAGACCAGGCGCCGCATGGCCTCGATGCCCCGAGTCAGGTCCCGCCCGTACCGGGCGAACCGGTCCGCGCCGACGTCCCCCGCCTTGAGAGCGTCGTCGATGGCGTCGGCGGCCATCTCTCCGCTCTTCAGCGCCAGGAAAACGCCGGAGGAGAAGATGGGGTCCAGGAAGGCGAAGGCGTCTCCCACCAGCACCAGGCCCGAGGCGGCGCAGTAGCGTGACCGGTAGGAGTAGTCCCCCGTCAACCTCACCGGACCCTCCTGGCGTCCCGGCGCCACGTGCTTTCGGATCCAGGGATTGCGCTGGATCTCGCGGTCGAAAATGTTCTGGAGATCCCGGGAGTCGCGGAACAGGTAGCTCTTGTGGGCCACGGCGCCGACGCTGACCTGGTCATCCGGGAGCGGGATGTACCAGAACCACCCCTTCTCGGGCAGGTAGGCGATGGTGGTGGCTCCTTCGTCCAGCCCCGGGTCCCGGAGCGCGCCCCGATAGTAGGTCCAGAGCGCCGCCCGGTTCAGGGCCCGGTCCCGTATCCTCCAGCGATTCGAGGCGGCGGAGACGGCGGCTCGGCCCGTAGCGTCGACGGTCATGGGCGCCAGGACCCGGAACCTCTCGCCGTCGCGGGCGACGGCCTCCACGCCCGTGACCGAACCCGCTTCCCGGATCAGGCGGGTGACCGAGACCTCTTCCCGGACCGTGGCCCCCTTGGCCCCGGCGTTGTCCAGCAGGAGGGAATCGAACTCGCTGCGCAGGACCTGCCAGGTGGTGGAGGCTTCGTGGTCCAGGTGTTGAAAAAAGTAGAAGGGCTGGGAGACGCGTCCCGCGGTGGAGACGAACTGGACGCTGTATTTGCGGGGAAAGGCCGAACGCTTGAGCTGCTCGATCAGACCCAGCCGCTCCAGGGTGAAGTAGCAATAGGGCATCAGCGATTCCCCCACCGAGTAGCGGGGAAACCGCTCCTTCTCCAGCACCAGCACATTCCATCCGGCCTGGGCCAGCAAGGCGGCGGTGGTGGCTCCGGCGGGTCCTCCCCCGGCCACCACCACGTCGTAATCTCGGACTGTCTCCATCATTTAGGTGTAGCGCGAATCTTGATGCTCCCGGAGGAAGAACAGGGGCAACAGCCGATCCACCTGCAGCAGGCCCTCCCGGCTGAGTTCCAATTCTTCGGGGGAGGCCGTCATGTAGCCCTCCCCGGCCAGTTCGCCGATGGGACCCGCGAATCTCTCGAGTATGTCCACTTGGAATTTGTTCCGAAAATAACCGGTCCGGACCCTGCCCAGCTTCAACTGCAGGATCAGCTCCCGGATCAGGCGTTCCTCACCGGTCGGCGTCAGGGCGCGGTGCAAGGGGAGCTCCCCCTGGTCCAGGCGCCGCAGGTAGGGGCCCATGTCGTGCTCGTTCTGGAAATGGGTCCCTCCCACGTGGGAGAAGGAAGCCACTCCCAGGGCCACCATGTCGGCCCCCGACCAGAGCTGGTCCCGGTAGAGGAACCGGCTCCGTTCAGGCGATCGGACGGCGGTGTAGGCGCTGGCCACGTGGTAGCCGTTCCGTTCCAGTTCCTGGAAAGCCAGGTCCACCCACCGGCGCTTGGTGGGCCAGTCGGCTACGGGCGCCCGGGTCTGCCCCTGCTCACGCATACGCTGGTAGATGGTGGTGTTGAAGGGAATCTCCATCTGGTAGACGGTAACGCTGTCGGGTTGAAGCTGAAGGGTGTTCTCCACGCACCGGCGCCAGTTCTCCTCCGTCTCGTCCACCATCCCTGCAATGAGATCGATGTTGACCTGGGGGAAGTCGAGCCGGCTGGCCCGCTCGTAGACGTCCCAGATCTCGCGGGAGCGGTGCGCCCGGCCGTTGATCTCCAGGACATGGTCGTCGAAGTTCTCCACCCCCAGGCTGAGCCGGGTGACGCCGAGGTCGCGCAGAAGCTCCAGTTTCCCCGGCGTCAGCGTGCCGGGCTCGCATTCGAAGGTGATCTCCCGGGCGTGATCCCAGGAGAAATGCTGCTTCAACTCCCCGACCAGGGCCGAGAGTTGCCGGGTGGAGAGGTAGGACGGAGTCCCGCCTCCGAAGTAGATGAAGTCCAGTTCCCGGCCGTTCACGAAGGGACGGCGGGCGTAGAGGTCCAGCTCCCGGACCAATGCGTCCAGATAGCCCAGGATCTCCCGGGAACCCCTGCCCGTATAGACCTTGAAATAGCAGAAATGGCAGCGCTTGCGGCAGAAAGGGATGTGCAGGTAGAGGCCCAGCGGCGTCTCGGGGTCCGCGGGGCGAGTCAAAGCCGCCAGTGCGTCCGTCACGCCCTCCGGCTTCCAGAAGGAGAAGGGGGGATAGTTGGCGATGAAGTAGTTGCTGGCGACGGTGTCCTTGTCCGATTGCATCACGCAAGCCCGGCCGCGGCGGGGCCGGATCGCCTGCCGCCGCGCGGGGTCATTCTATCAGACGGAATTTGGCGGACGGGAAGGGTGGAGGTCGGAAGTGTAAAGGGGGGACTGCGTCCCCCTACCCCCCCCCTCGGCGGCTGGAAAGCCGCCGCTCCATGCCGCTCCATGCCGCTTCTATTCCGAGCGGAGGGAGGCGATGACGGGGGTGCGGATGGCGGCGGCGACGGCGGCCAGCGAGGCCAGCAGCCCCACCAGGAGGACCAGGCCGGCGAGGGCTCCGGTAGGGGCCAGGGCGGGGCCCAGGTCGCGGGCGAGGAGAACCGGGGCCACGGCGACCAGGGCCGAGGAGACCCCCGTCACCAGGGCGAATCCCACCAGCAGCAGGTTCTCGGCCAGCACCATGGTGCCCAGGTGGCCCGGTCCGTAGCCGACGGCCCGCATCAAGGCCAGCTCTCTGCGGCGTTCCAGGACGTTTCGGAGCAGGATCACCGCGGTTCCCAGCGTTCCCAGCAGCAGGCCCAGCGCCCCCAGGCTCTGGAAGGTGGACAAGTACGTATTCTCGACCCGGTGGAAGCTGGCCAGGCGGTCGGCGGTGGAGGTGGCGTCGAACCCGTAGTCGGAGAGGCTCCGTTCCAGGCGTTCAACCCAGTTTCCGTCCTCCCGGTCGGGAGTCTCGATGAGGAAGTAGCGGTAACCCTGCTGTTTCGGGAACAGCTTCAGGAAGTTCCGCTCGGAGATCACGATCTCGCCTTGCAGGACGCTGTCGGACAGGGCTCCCACCAGCTTCAGCCGGACCGGCTCCCCTTCCGCCCGGTTCAGAACGATCTCTTCTCCGAGGCCCGTGTGCAGCGAATACGCCATTGAGGTGGAGTCGGCGATGGCGGGAATCGCCGAGTCTTCAGGGTCCGCCTCCAGCAGGCGCCACGGGTTGTCCTGGTCTTCGGAAGCCAGCGAGGAACTGAAGCTGAAGCGTCCCAGGTCCAGGAAGGCGGATGGTGCGCCCAGGATTCTCGGGTTGGCCGGACGATAGAGATTGCGGCAGCTGGCGTCATCCCCGGGACGGAGCCGGAACGACCAGAAGCGGAGCTTCTCCCGGGAGGGCAGCCGGTCCAGGTTCAGTTCGCGTGCGCTCTCCGGGTCGTCGGGGTCCTGGAATAAGGGGAGCGATGACTCGGCCGCCAGGGAGAATCCGCCGGTTCCCGACCCGGGCGCCAGGGAGGGGCCACCCTCGCGTCGAAAGACTCCCACCGTCACGATGATGAAGGAGGCCAGCGCGATGAGGCCGATGGAGAGGAGGGCCCGGCCCGGCCGGTAGCTCATGTTCCGGAGTCCGACCCGGCTCAGGGCCGCGATCCCCCGTCCTTGGAATCGCAGTCCCCGGTCCGAGGCAAGGAACCACCACTGGAGCGCCAGGAGAGAGACCAGAAGCAGGGCGCCGGAGCCGAAGAATCCGGCCGTCTGGCCGATCCAGCCCTGGATCGCCGCCAGCAGGAAGATCAGTCCGGCCGCTCCCAGCGCCAGCGCCGCCAGCAGGGACCGGTGTCCGGAGCCCGTGGCCAGCGGCTCCTTCTCGCCCGCCAGCAGGAGCCGGGGAGGCGCCTTGCCGAGCCTTCGAAGGGTCAGCAGGATACAGGCGAAGGCGGCCGCCACCCCGGCGGCGGCCCCAACGAGAAGGGTCGCCGGTTCCACGTGCAGGGTCAGCCTGGTGGTTCCCACCGCCGAGATCCAGCGGGTTCGCAGGCCCCACATCATCAGCCAGCCGTAGCCGGCGGCTCCCGCCAGGCCCACCAGGCTCCCGGCGAGGGCCAGGACCAGGCCTTCGGCCGCGAAGATGCGCCGGATCAGAGGCTCCGAAATTCCCAGGGCCTTGAACAGGCCGACTTGGCGCAGCCGCTGCTCCAGGCCCAGCTTGAAGAAAAGGACGGTCAGGAGCAGGGCGGAGACGACCAGGAAGAAGCTGAAGTAGAGGAAGTACTCGCCGAAGTCGGTGCTCCCGCGCGACGCCTCGATGCCGGTGACCCTGACCGGGTGCAGGGCGAATCCCATGTCCTCGGGGGTGAGGTTTGCCAGCAGGCTCTTCCGAAAGCGGTCGAGAGTCTCGCCCAGCGTGAGTTCGTCCGGTTTCCCGAAGCGCAGCGAGGTCACCTCGCCGAACCGGGACCCCCACAGCTTCCGGGCGGTTTCAAGGGGTAGAAACGCCTTGGGGGTGGTGCGGTAGCGTTCCCAATAGTCTTCGTCCTGGTGACGGATCCTTGAGAGGTCGACGGGAAAGGGCGGGTCCCAATGGGAGATGGACTCGGTCTGGCTGATGCCCTCGAACTCGGGAACCAGGTCCCGGTCCGCGGCCGGGCCGGAGAGGGGAACGACCCCGGCCACCCGGAAGTCCGCCGTCTGCGTCGAGAGCCCGCGTCGGTAATCCCAAAGAAAGTACTCCAGTGTCACCGGTGTTCCGGGGCCGGCCCCCAGATCCCGGGAGGTCCAGTCGTTGATCCAGACAGGAGGGGGGACATTCTTGTCCCCCTCTTTTCTCCCAGGTTCCGTCGGCCCGTCACCGATCGGAACGCTGCCCCCCCTCCATTCATTCCCGGTGGATTGAGCCGGACCGGGGCCGGTGCCGGAGGTCTGCCCCGAGATGCGGGCCAAGTGGTCCGATTCGAGTCCTGTCACCAGAGAGTAGGGGACACTCTTCTCGCCATGGGCGATGGAGTTGACGACGTAGCTGAAGATGGACCGGGACTCCAGGTTCAGGGAGGCGCCCGCCCGCCGCGCTGCGGCAACCACGGGTTCGTCCAGCAGGCCCCCTACATGCTCCAACGAGAGGCAGGAGCAATGTTCCAGGGCCCGGATCCGGAGTCCGGCATCATCCGGAGTGAAGGTCTTCCGAAGCATACGAGGAAGCCGGTTCCCGTCATTCCCGGACGGGTTCTCGCTTTCGGACAGGAGCAGTGCGTTGACCCGGCCCTCCTGTTCCAGGGCCCGCTGAATCTCGGCCAGGGGCAGAAACAGGGTCCGGACCGCGGCGCCTCGTTGCAGGATCGAGAACTCTCCCAGGTTCTCCGGCTGCAGGACGCGGCTGCCCCGGACCCGCAGCGTGGTTCCCGAGGAGTCCCTCCGGCCGTGAAGAGTTTCAGCCGGAGTCGCAGCCTGCTGCCGCAGCGTCACCAGCAGACTGTCCCCTTCCTTCCAATCCAGCTCCCGCGCCAATTCGGGACTGAGGAGGGCGCTGCGGCGGTCCAGGGGCTCGGCCGGCCGTCCGTGGAATGCCCAGAACCGCTCGTCCACTCCGTAGACCTGGACCCGGGACGCCAGTCGTCGGGTGCCGGCGTGAACCACGGCGCCTTCCGCCGCCATCAGGGGACAGACACCTCCGAAAGCCTGGGAGAAGCCGGGATGGGCCTGGAGTCTCCGGGCCAGGTCCTCGGGGAAGGGCATGGAGGCCGTGACGGCGGTATGCGTCTTTCCCAAGCGCTCCAGCACCAGCGCCCTGAGGCTGGAGCGGACCGAATCTCCCACCAGGAGGGCGCCGGCCAGCGTGGCGACGCTCACGGCCACGCCCCCGATGATGGCCAGTTGGGTGGGCCAGTAGTGAACGAGGCTTCGTATGACGACCCGGCGGAGCCTCATCGCGGGTGGAGCCGGCATTCGCGGAGCTCATAGCGGTTGGGAAACCGGGCCGCCAATTCCAGATTGTGGGTGACCACCATGAGAATCGTGCGCCGGCGCCCGTGCAACTCCAACAGGAGGTCGCTGACGGTTTCCGCCGACCGGCGGTCCAGGTTGCCGGTGGGTTCGTCGCAGAGGAGCAGAAAAGGGTCCAGGATCAAGGCCCGGGCCAGGGCCGCGCGCTGTTTCTCCCCGCCCGAGAGTTCCCAGGGCCGGTGATCGAGACGATCGCCGAGACCCACCCGTTCCAGCAGGCCGCGGGCCTTGCGCACCTGATCCCCGCCGTTGGACCGGGCACGGGTGACCAGGGTCGGTATCAGGACGTTTTCCAGGACGGAGCATTGGGGCAGGAGGCAGTGATCCTGGAAGACGAAACCCACCTGCCGGTTCCTGAATTGGGCCAGTTCCCGCGGCTCCAATTCGAACGGATTCTGCCCCTCCAGCCGGACGGTGCCGGCCGTGGGCGGCTCCAGAGCTCCCAGGATGTAAAGCAGCGTGCTCTTGCCGCTCCCGGAGGGTCCCACGATCGACACCGCGTTTCCCCGGGAGAGGGACAACGAAACTCCTGAGAGTACCGGAAGGGTGCCCTGAGGCGTGGCGTAATCCTTGCTCAGGTCCCGGACCTGCAGGCCGCCCGGTTTCCGGGGAGAGCCGCCGCTCCCGGCGGGCATGCGTCCGGGTTTGGAGGGACTGGTCAGGCGCTCGTAGGACCGCAGCGTGGCGGCCGCCATTTGACGCGCGTCGTAGTGCGCCCGAACTCCTTCCCGCCCGCGCCGGCCCAACTCCGCGGTCCGTTCCGGATCGCGTTGGAGATCCAGAATCCCGCGAGCCAGGTCGGCGGAGTCGTCCGGCTCCACCAGCAGGCCGCCGCCGGTGGCCGCGATGATCTCCGGGAAGACCCCGCGCCTCGGCTGGACCACGGGAATGCCGCAGGCCTGAGCCTCCAGCGTGTAGAGTCCCCTGGGCTCGTCGTAGCAGGCGGGTACCGAGAGGACGTCCAACTCCTGCAGGAAACGGATCTTCGCCGCACGACTCAGGCTGCCCCGGTACTCGAAGCTGTTCTCCAGGCCCCACCGGCGCATTTTCTTCCTGATCCCTCGCAGATAGCCGGAATGATCGGTGGACGGATCACCAGCCACCAGCAGGCGCGTGCTGCCCGGACCCGACTCGCGGGCGACGCCGCGATACGCTTCGCAGAGGAGGTGCAACCCCTTCTCGGGCGCGATCCGGGCCAGATATCCCACGGTGAAGGGACGGGACGGCGCGGAGTCGCGCGGCTGAAAGTCGTCGACGTGGATTCCCGAACGAATCACGCCGACCTTGGAGCCGGGGAGTTCCAGGTAGTCCCGCATCGCTCGGCCGTGGTAGCGGCTCACGGCGTGGAACTGATCGATGAACTCGGCATTGGCCCGAATCCTCTCCCGAGCCTGGGACCGGTAGGGTTCGTTCAATGCCTCCAGGAACAGGTCCTCGCCCTGTAGAGTACAGCAGACGGGGCAGGACAGGGCCTTTTTCAAGGCGGGAGCCAGTCCGCTGAGCAGACTGTTCCCCAGGTGGACCATGTCCGGACGGCGGCGGCTTCGGAGCCAGCTCAACAGTTTCTCCAGCTCCTTGCGCTGGAAACCCGATTCTCCCCTGAGGACCGAGACTGCGGTCTCCCCCAGTTCGCCGGGGTCGGTCCGGGTTCCCCAGCGGCCGGCCGAGTTCAGCAGCCAGGAGGAGTCCAGGATCCGGTCCAGAAACCAGGGAGTCGAGCGGAAAAAGGAAAAACGCTGCTGCAGGTAGACGTTGACGCCGCCGAAGAAGGTGGTCTCAAGACTCACGTTGGGTTCGTCGGTGACGGTCGGAGTGTAGAGGGGGACCAACTCGACGTCGTGTCCCCGGGCCAGCAGGTCGGAGGCCAGGGTGTTGTCCCGAAAGCAGGCCCCGCAGAATCTGCCGCCTGCACCCGCCGTGATGTACACGATCCTCATGGGAAGAAGATTACGCCGGGGCCGGTCCCCGCTGCAAGATTTGGCAATTCCGGCGGGCGCAAATCGTTTCAGCGTGGAGACTTCGGGGACGGGCTGGTAACATGAGCCCGCCTCGACCGGCTACCCGAACCTTGGATGGAATCCATGCCATTGAGACTGAAACATCGAACCGAGTTGATCCTGATTCTCTTGCTCTGCACAGGGGGCACGCTTCAGGGCCAGACTGTTGAAGGCTCGCTGAGGCTGCTGATCGGGGACGGAACCGGTCCCGTGGAGGGAGCCGCTGCCGAGGTGGTCCGAGAGGAAACGAACCGCCGGCGAACCGGTGTCGCCGACCGGGACGGCCACCTGCTGATCCCGCTTCTCCCGTCCGGAGCCTACCGTCTGGAGGTCGCCCACGCCGGCTACCGCAAACATGTGGAGAAGTTCTCCCTGCGGGTCAACGAGCGGTTGGAGCTTAGCGTGACTCTGCAGCCGGGTGAACTGACCGAGGAGGTGTTGGTCCTGGAGAACCGGGGATGGCTCAAGCGGGACTCGCTGGCGCTGGGTAGCGTCATCGAGAACTCGCAGGTCGCGGGCCTGCCTCTGGATGGGAGGAACTTCTTCGAGTTGAGCCTGCTGCTTCCGGGGAGTGCTCCGGCGGCGCCCGGATCGGCCGGATCGGTCCGCGGCGACTTCGCATTGAACATCAACGGACAGCGCGAGGCGTCCAACAGCTTCCTGTTGGACGGTGTCTACAACGGAGACCCCAAGCTCAACGGGGTTGGCGTCAATCCTCCCGTCGACGCCATCCGGGAATTCGAAGTGCTCACGGGCACCTATGACGCCTCGTTCGGACGCAACGTGGGCAGTCAGATCAATGTCGTGACCAAGTCGGGCGGCAACCGGTTCCATGGAACCGTCTACGGATTCTTCCGGAACGCGGCGCTGGATGCCCGGAACTACTTCTCATTGCCTCAAGGGCCGGATCCCGAGTACCGGAGAAACCAGTTCGGGTTCTCGCTGGGAGGGCCCGTGGTCCGGAACCGGACGTTCTTCTTTGCCGATTACGAAGGACGGAGGGTGCGGCAGGGAGTCACTCGCGCCACCACGGTTCCCACCCTGGCCGAACGCTCCGGCGATTTTTCCGGCTCCTCCGGTCCGCTGCCGGTCAATCCGTTGACCCGGCAGCCATTTCCAGAGAACGCGATCCCGTCCGCGTGGATGCATCCCTCAGGCCGCGCCATCGCCCAGCTCTATCCCCACCCCAACCGGACCGGGGAGGGTCCCAACTTCGTCTCCTCGCCCACCCTGGAGGATCGGGACGACCATTTCGATGTGAGGATCGACCACGCCGCGAGTCCGTCCTCGAATCTGGCCGTGCGGTACAGTTTCGGGGACCGGGACCTCTACGATCCCTTTTCCGGGCCCCTCTTCTCAGCCGTCCCCGGATACGGAACCAACGTCCCCAGGCGGGCCCAGAATCTGGTCGTCAGCGAATCGCATGCCTTCACCTCCCGCTTCCTGAATCAGGTGCGTTTCGCCTTCAACCGGGTTGCAGCCGGCGCTTTCCACGAAAACATGGGCCGGAGCATCAACTCCGAACTGGGTCTGCCCGATCTCTCCGACCGCCCCCGGGATCTGGGGATGAGTTTCATCACCGTATCCGGGTTTTCGTCTTTGGGGGACGAATACAACAACCCTCAGCACAGCGCCTCGGACACCTTTCAGATTCTGAACCATTCCACCTTCGCCAGCGGCAAACATCTCTGGCAGGTGGGCGGGGACGTCCG
>JAPOYZ010000315.1 GCA_026706325.1 Candidatus Aminicenantota bacterium | reverse complement strand
GTTGATAAGCGGCGAGCTCATCCACGATGGCATACAGGTGCTCCCGCACTTCCGGATAGGCGAAACTGAGCCGTGATATGCGGCGGCCATCTCGGTCCACACAGCGCAAAGCCGGATTGGCGGAATAGAAAGGAGACCAGAAAAAACCGTCGAGTGGCGGTTCCAGGGCAAAGCCTTGGGGGCGAATGGAAAGGTGGCATTCCAACCCGATCGAGCGGCACATTCGTATCACACTGGCCACCGGGTCGACTCCGGCCGCAAACAGCCCCTGCAGGTTTTCGGTGTAATAGCGGTCGCCGGTTCTATAGAAATTGTGCAGATCTCCTCCCATCAATGTTCCCACCTTGGTGGGATAGTTACATTGATCCGCTCCCGTGATCTGCCAAATGAGCCCTGAAAAGCCACTGTCTCGGAAGGGGATGATGTCTTCCCACAGATCTTGCTCGGTCATGGGAGGACGGCGGGTGTAGAAGGTCCCGTGACCATCGTTCAATGCGATCAGCCGCAGGCCCTTCTTTCGATTGCGGTCGAGTTGTGACTCGGGGACTGGCACGGCGCGAATGTAGGCCACACCCGCGGCCGCTGGATGAACCTGGTTGAACCGGGACAGGTGGATTTGGCGTCCCGTCATGTCGAAGGCTCCAAATCGAGCGTCTTCAATACCGTTGCGCGTTCTCAGATCCGGCGTGGGCGGTGCCACGCCGTTTTTTTCGTTGAGGAGCAAGCGATAGCAGGGATCGTTGTCCAACTTGATCCGAATCGGGTTGGGTGAGTCGTAGGTTACCGGACTGGGCAGTCCCACGAAGATTTCGTGCGGTCCCGTCAGTTGAGGGTCAATCACCAGCTTGGGTGGATGGTTCTCCGGACCGACCAGCAGCATCGTACCCTTGGCCACGCGATCCCCGTTCTGAGCCTTCCAGGTCACCGACTGCCATTGGTTGCGTCCCGGAGCCGGATCGAGAGCACTGGACGGCTGGGCTCGCGCCAGGTCCACCCAAACGCCGCCCAGGGTTTGGGAGGTGCTGCTCGGGCCCCCGGAAGAGGGAGCTGCGGCAACCGAAGACTGAAATGGGGCCGCGACCGATGACACAACGGGAAGGGCAGCGACGCCCTTCATGAAGGATCGTCGATTCAATTGCTTCGTGGTGATCATGAGTTGCCTCCCCTTCGCAAATGCAGAAGACTTGCCGGAATGTTAAACAAGGTCAAATGAAGACGACTGAAACCCGGATAAGGAGATGACACCGCCGGCCGCTGAAGCTCTCCCGGTGATGGACAACGCGCTAGAGCCCGATGGTTCGGTTCCGTCGGACCGATCGCGGCAGGGCGACCGGATAGCGTAGGGGCACTTCGCCGGCGCCCTGTCCTGTGTCATGCAGCTCGAATCGGGGTAGGCGTTGGGATTCGCCGGTTGCTCATGGCTTGGCCCGTGATGCCGATGTCGCTCCAATCAGGGAGCCGAAGAGGCCGTGGATCCCACGAAATCCGCTTCCCTGAGGCTCATGCGCAAAGGGCGCCCGAATCCTGCGATGACCCAAAGCAGGCCCGGCTCCGCTTCAAACACGTAGGAATAGCTCAGCATTTGCTGGATCTGACGGGCGATAACGACGGGGTCCGTCCAAGTGATGCCGTCATCTTCCGAGAAGGCGATCGAGAGCTCTTCCCGCTGCCAGCTCTCGGGGTCGTTTTTCTGGGTTCGCTCGGAATACCATCGAAAGGCTTTTCCCATTGGAACGGCGGTGTCGAAATCCTTCCGGGTCAGGTGCGCGTAGGAGTTCTCGCCTTCACGGTACAAGCGATTCCAGACCAGGACCAATCGGCCGCTGGCCAGGCGCAGAAGAAAACCGGGCGAACTGCTGGCCTTGATGTCAGTGGGCCGGATCACTCGCCAGGAAAGGCCGTCATCCTCCGAGTAAGCCTCCCAGAATCGGTCCCAGGTGGTGCGTATCAGCATCCACAACCTGCCATCTCCCAATTCCGCCAGCGTCGGCTCCATGGCGCCGTCGTGGTGTCCGTACCCTCCCAGGTCGATGATGTTGCTTTTTTTCCACGTCTTTCCGTTGTCGGCGGAAACCGCCGTATAGATCGCGTGTCGGTCGGGATCCGACAGCATGAACTGGATGGGGGCGACGATCCGGCCGCTCTTGGTCTGGATGATATCGATGAGGGCACCGCAATACCCATCCAGGATCCTCTGGCGATCTACCCAGGTTTTTCCTTCGTCGAGGCTTCGTATCGTCCATACATCCAACCGGGCGCCGGGCACGGGGGTGCCTCGCGCATCGTCCCACCCCCATTTTGCGGTGTCCGAGTCCTGGTACACCAGAACTACGGCTTCGTCTTTCGTCTTCAGGAGCAGGCCGTTCTTGGGTGTCCCCGGCTTCGGGCCCTGATAGATCTGACGGGGTTCGGACCAGGTCTTCCCACCGTCCCGGCTGATCCGGGTCGCATTTCCATCTACCGTCAACAGGCTCCCATCGCCCAGCTTGACAAAGGGGCCCGCCAACTCGAGAGGCAATATCTCGCCATCCGGGCGGATCCAAAGGTCCTTCGAGGCTCCCAAGCCCACTCCCGGGATAACCAAGACCAGGCGGACCG